>NZ_OY764864.1:914016-1218688 GCF_963668515.1 uncultured Ilyobacter sp.
GGAGGTAATAAAATGGGAAAACTAAAAATAACTGAGACCTGTCTGAGGGATGGGCATCAGTCACTTATAGCAACAAGACTAAAAACATCGGAGATGCTGCCTATATTAGAAAAAATGGATAAGGTCGGCTACTATGCCCTTGAAATGTGGGGTGGGGCTACTTTTGATGCCTGTATCAGATTTTTGAATGAGGACCCGTGGGAGAGACTGAGGGAGATCAGGAAAAGGGTTAAAAATACAAAACTTCAGATGCTTCTTCGTGGTCAAAACCTTTTGGGCTATAGACATTATTCTGATGATGTGGTGGACAAATTCATTGAAAAATCCATTAAAAACGGGATAGACATAATAAGAGTATTTGATGCCTTAAATGATTATAGAAATCTCGAGCAATCGATAAAATCAATAAACAAGTACGGTGGTCATTGTCAAGGAGCGATAGCTTACACAACCAGTAAGATTCATACGGTAGAATATTACGTAGATAAGGTAAAGGAACTTGAAAATCTTGGTGCCCATTCCATATGCATAAAAGATATGGCAGGAGTTTTACTTCCAGATACTGCCTATGAGCTTATTGTAAAAATCAAGGCGGTCACAGACCTTCCTATAGAACTACACACACACTGCACAAGCGGGATAGCATCTATGATGTACATGAAGGCCATAGAGGCGGGAGTTGACATTATAGATACGGCAATCTCTCCTTTTTCAGGTGGAACAAGTCAACCTGCAACAGAGGTTTTCTCGCATATTCTAAAAGGCGATAAAAGAGACCCTGAGCTTGATATGCAGCTTCTTTCAGAAATAGCTGATTATTTTAAACCAATAAAGGAAAAATACAGGTCAGAGGGGATACTGAAGGCCAAGGTAATGGATGTAGAACCTAAAACCCTTATTTATCAGGTGCCAGGTGGGATGCTTTCTAATCTATTATCCCAGCTAGAGAGTCAGGGGGCAGCTCATAAATATGATGAAGTACTCGCTGAGGTTCCGAAAGTCAGAGAAGACTTGGGCTTTCCTCCACTTGTAACTCCACTCTCACAGATGGTGGGAACACAGGCAGTATTTAACGTACTTTTAGGAGAAAGATATAAGATAATTCCTACTGAAATAAAGAATTACGTAAAAGGCCTATATGGACAGTCACCAGCCCCTATAAGCAAGGAGATGCAAGAAAAAATCATAGGCGACATATCCCCTATAACTTACAGACCTGCAGATGATATTCCTCCTGAATTTGAGAAAATAAAAGAGGAGATAGGCAGTCTTGCAAAATCAGATGAGGACGTGCTTATGTATGCACTTTTCCCAGAGAATGCAAAACAGTTTCTTCAGGAAAGGGCAGAGCATGAGATAGAAGAGTGGACTATAGCTATTTAACTATTAAAGTAAATTTAATGCCCCTGGAAACGGGGGTTTTTAAATTTTTTCTTTTCAAATTGCTAAAAAGATGGTTTAATAAGTAAACTTTAGATATAAGGAGGATAAATAATGTTTAAAACCAATGATTATTTCGATGGGAAGGTAAAATCAATAGCTTTTGAATCAGAAAAGGGTTCTGCGACTATAGGGGTTATGGCCGCAGGAGAATATGAATTTGGAACTTCAACAAAGGAATATATGACAGTGACAAGCGGAAAACTAACTGTAAAACTTCCAGGAACCCAAGAGTGGAAAGAGTATACGCCAAATGAAACTTTTATTGTGGAAGCTGGACAAAAGTTTGATGTAAAAACCGATGTGGAAAGTTCTTATCTTTGCATATATGAGTAGTATTTTTTAGTGAAAATAAAGATTTAAATAAAAAGTCTCCTGAAAAAATTTATTCAGGAGACTTTTTCTGATATTTATAAAAAATCTTATAATTATAAACTATCAACTTCTTTTTACAAATATATTATTTTCATTGGCAAATTTTTCAAATCTTTGAAGATATTTTTCTGTTTTTTCCTTGTCCTTGTATGAAAGAGAAAATATAAGGGCGTTAATAAGACACATAACAGCTGCCAGGTGGTCTACAAAAAAGGACTTTCTCACAGGGATAATCAGTAAAATATCTGCAAATTCTGCAAGAGGTGATACCACACTGTCAGTGATGACAATAATTTTACAATTTTTCTCTCTTAGTATGTTAGCGATAGTGACCACATTATTGGGGTATCTAGGAAATCCAAAAATCAGTGCCGTGGTATTTTCGTTTAGATCGTTTAGGTAATTGAACCATCTCTCATTCCATTCGTCTATAATCTGTACATTAGAATGTATTTTACTCAAATTATATCCTGCATAACTGGAAAGGCAGAAAGAACCTTTGAACCCAACTGTAAGTATGCCGTCTTTTTCATAAAGGGCATCTACAGCAGCATCGAAGGACTCTGCAGATATCTCATTTAGGGTACTATTTATAATCTCCACTTCAGATTCAAATATTTTTTCATAGGCAGTGCCATGACTATCTGCTTTTTCAATGGAAAATTTTTCCAAGGTGGAAAGCTCTATTTTAAGAAAGTCCCTCAAATCTTTTTGAAACGCAGGGTATCCTTTGTATCCCAGAGATGAAGCAAATCTGATAACAGTAGACTCACTAACTTTAGCAGCGGTTCCAAGAGCGGTGGATGTCATAAAGGCACACTGTTTTTGATTTTTTAAGATATAGTTTGCCAATTTTTTTTGTTTTGGAGGTAGCACGTTGACGATGTTCATTATTTTTTTAGTCAGATCGAAATCTGTTATTTTCATAAGTAGTCACCTTCACAATCTTAAACTTTATTCATCATACTAGGATATAATTTTTATAGACCTTTGTCAAGTGTGTAAAGAAAACAGGGGTATCAAATGAATGATATCCTTTTAAACTTTATAGAAAAGTAAATCTAAAAATTGTGAAAATGCTTTTTGAACCATATTTTTACATAGTTACTGTCGTCCATATAATTGAAAATCAGAGTGCCTATATTTTCGTTTACCTCTGAAGAGGTGAGAAATATGATTATTCCCTCGATAGCAGATATGAATGATATTCCAATTGTGAAATAAAAGAGGGGTTTGCTGTAACTACCAATAAAAAATGCATGTACAATAAACAGATAAAGAATAAGGGTAGAGAGTTTTGACAGATAAAGGTGAAGGTTTGCAAAACGTCCAAATTTTATGAAACCAATTAGTAAAAAAGTTATATATGCTCCTAAAGTAGATAAAAAAATAAGTTTGTTTTCTGTAAAAATTTCAGGCAACAGCATAACTGTCCAAATGATTCCTGAAATCAGTAAAAAATTGTCGGCCCAGGAATCCAAACGGCTTCCTATTTCAGTAATCTGATCGAGTTTTCTTGCAAGAAATCCATCTAGAAAGTCTGTAATTCCACATAAAATAAGTCCAAAAGCTAGATAATAAGTGGGCTTTCCTTGAAAAACTCCAAGCCACATAAGAAACAAAAATAAAAACCTTAAAAGTGTTATTTGATTTGAAATTTTTTTGAGATCACTCCACATATATTTCACCTCTCTTTAAAATCTTTAATTTGTCCTAGACAATATATGATCTGTTAATTATTAAGATACCATTTTTTTTTAAAAATCCTAGTAAACCAGAGGCGAAAATATTAAAATAAATGGGAAAGTATAAAAAATATAATAGAGTTATGGAGATGAAACAAGGAATGGCTGAAAATTTGAGAATAATTAATTGGTAATTTGAATTTTTACAATAGTGTATAGAGGTGATAAATTGAATGTAATTATTACAGGGGCAAGCAGTGGAATAGGAAGAGAGCTCCTGAAAATATTTGTAGATAATGGCCACTTTGTAATAGCCGTTGCAAGACGTAAGGAAAAACTAGAGGAGATCAAAAAAGAATTTAAAGAAAAAGTTGAAATTATTTGTAAAGATATATCCAAACTTGAAAATATAAATGAACTTTGTAAAGAGCTTAAAGACATGAGAATAGATGTGGATCTGCTTATAAATAATGCAGGCACAGGGGAATACGGGTTTTTTTATGAGACAGATATGAAGTCTCATATGAAAACTCTAAACTTAAATATAAGAGGATTAACTTACCTGACCAGAATCTTTGCAGAGGAGATGATAAAAAAAGGAAAGGGTGGAATAATAAACGTGGCCTCTACAGCCTCATTTCAGAGTGGGGGACCTCTAATGGGAGTGTACTATGCCTCTAAAGCCTATGTTTTGTCCTTTACAGAGGCTCTCGTGGAGGAGATGGAGTATAGGGGTGTAAGGATAATGACACTTTGTCCTGGACCTACCTCTACAGAGTTTAAAGGAATGAGCTCTAAAAGAAAAGGAATAGAAAAATTTTATGTGACAACTCCTAGGCAGGTAGCAGAGAGCTGTTATAGGGATTATTTTAGAGGTAAAAACATCTGTATACCAGGTATGTTAAATAAAATTAGTATTTTTATAACTAGGTTTATCCCCAGAAGGGTTCAGAGAAAAATAGTCAGAAAAATTCAGGAAAAGAAAAAGAAACTTTTGTAAGCTTCATTTAATTTTTTTAGAAAGTCTCCATCTGTCGTGAAACCACATCCATTGCTCAGGGTATATTGAGATAATTTTTTCCATTTTGTTTATCAAAAGTTGGGTGTTGGATTGAACATCTTCTTTAAAATTTCCAGTTTTTATCATCTGGATTTCTTCTACTATTTTTGTCGTGCATGTGTTGTCTGGATTTAAAATATTAAATGTCCAGATAAGAGGAAGATCATTTCTAAGAGCCAGAAAGACTGCACCAGTTGGAGCAATAGTTGTCTCTCCAAAGAAATTAACAGTGGCTCCTTTGTCTCTATGATCACTGAACAAGGCGATTATATCTTTTCTCTTTATGTGCTTCATGAGTTCTCGAGAAGTTCTTTTACTTTTTTTCAAAAGGGTAATATTTATTCTTTCTCTGTTTTTGGTTATAAGTCTATCTAAATATGGATTCCTCTGTTTTTTGGCCACGGTGACTATATGATATTTTTCTGCAACCTTAAGGGAAGCTTCCATATTTCCCATGTGCATACACGCAACTATCACACCTTTTCCTTTTGAGTAAGCTTTGTCTAACACCTCCATATTTTCTATAGTCACGTTACCTTCTTCTTTTAAATATTCTTCAAACCAAAGTGACGATAGAAAGGCTTTGGACATTATTTTATAAGAATCGAGAGCTATTTTTTTGATTTTTTCCTGGGACTTATCAGGGAAAGCCATTTTTAAGTTAGCTAAAGTGATAATTCTTCTTTTTTTTATGAATTTATATCCAACTATTGCAAAAAATTCTGCAATTTTAAATCTTATTTTTTCGGGAAGAATACAGAGAATTTTTATAAAAAAAAGTATAATTAAGTATTCAATTTTGTGTTTCATAAAACCTCCAAGAATTTTAAATTAAATTTTAATAAAATTATATATTTCCCACTTATTCTATCACATGAGCATGTATAGAACAAGAAAATATAGCCGTGTACACTACTAGTTAATAAAATTAAAAAGAGTTTGACAGAACATAGAAAATACTATATAAAAATAAAAAAGTATTAGAGGGAGAGAAGGAGCTTATGAGAGATTTGGACTATTTAAAACTTTTATCAAAACAGTATCCCAGTGTTGCAGATGTAGCAAATGAGATAATAAATCTTAAGGCGATTCTAAATCTGCCTAAGGGGACAGAACATTTCCTTACAGATATGCACGGAGAATATGAGGCTTTTTCATACCATCTAAGAAGTGCTTCAGGAGTTTTAAAATTTAAGATAGATGACATTTTTGGACATACATTGACTATGGATGAAAAAAAAAATCTGTCAACTTTGATAATATATCCTGAAAAGCGTCTTAAATATGTGAAAGAGATTTACAGCGGCTCTATGAATGAATGGTACAAGGTAACTATCTACAGGCTTATTACAATCTGCAAAGTAGTTTCATCGAAATATACTCGTTCTAAAGTAAAAAAGGCCTTACCCTTTGATTTTAACTATATTCTTGATGAACTTCTTAATATTGAAAGTAAACAATTGAATAAGGAAAAATACTATAATGAAATAGTGGATACAATAGTAGAATTAGAGAGAGCTGACAGGTTTATTATAGCTATATGTGGACTGATACAGAAGTTAGCAGTGGATATACTTCACATCATGGGAGATATATATGACAGGGGTCCCGGTCCACATCTCATAATGGACCAGCTTATGAAACATTCAAATGTAGACATTCAATGGGGAAACCACGATATATTGTGGATGGGAGCGGCTCTAGGACACCAGACAATGGTAGCGGAGGTCTTGAGAATAGCACTCAGATACAGCAATGTAGAATGCCTAGAAGAGGGTTATGGAATAAATCTCCTTCCTTTGGGTTCCTTGGCTATGACAGTGTATAAAGATGATCCCTGCAAGGAATTCTTGCCAAAGGTAAGTAACGAACAGTTTTATGAGGAAAAAGACCAGCTTTTGATTGCTAGGATGCATAAGGCGATAGCAATAATACAGTTTAAACTAGAAGGGCAGCTAATTAAGAGAAAAGAGGAATTTAAGAGGACAGACAGGCTCCTTCTGGATATGGTGGACTATGAACGTGGGGTTCTCACAGTAGACGGGGAGGAATACCCTCTCACTAGCTGCAATTTCCCTACAATTGACCCTGCTAGTCCCTATATACTTACCAAAGATGAAAAAGATGTAATCGACAAGCTGTCTTCTTATTTTAAAAACAGTGAAAAACTACAAAAGCACATATATTATTTTTATACAAATGGAAGTCTCTACTTAAAATATAACGGGAACTTACTATACCACGGGTGCATACTTTTGGATGAAAAGGGTGACTACCTCAATGCTTTTATAGAGGGAAAGAAGTATAAAGGTGTGGAACTTCTAGATAAATATGAGGAGTTAACTAGAAGGGCGTACTTTACAAGAAAAGAAAGTGATATAGATTGGTTGTGGTATTTATGGACTGGTAGAAAATCGCCGATGTTTGCCAAGGAAAAAATGGCAACTTTTGAAAGGTATTTTACTAGGGACAAAAAACTTCACGAAGAAAAACTAAATCCATATTTCAAATACAGGGAAGATGAAGCCATCTGCAGAAAAATACTTGAAAGTTTTGATCTCGATCCGGATAATGGACATATAATAACTGGACATACTCCCGTGAAGGTAAAAAAGGGAGAGAGTCCTCTGAAGGCCAACGGAAAACTTTTGGTTATAGATGGTGGAATGTCTAGGGCATATCAAAATACAACGGGCATCGCAGGGTATACATTGATGTATAATTCTTGGGGATTGAGACTGGTATCACATCATCCCTTCACATCTGAAGATGAAATAGTAAGAGAAGGAGTAAAAATAAATTCCAATATAGATGTTTTGCAAAAGACAAATAGAAAAACAGTAGGTGACACTGATATAGGAAAAAAATTACTTTCTGAGATAGATGATTTAAAAGAACTTATGGAAGTATACAAAAGTGGTCAGATACAAGAGGGAAGAAAAAAAATAAACTGATAAAACCGCTGATTTCAGCGGTTTTTTATATGTGTCTTATCTTGAAAAATCAGAATTGAATTTTTAGAAGGAATATTTATCCAAAGCTTTAATATAAATATGACGGGGGTGAATTACAATGAAAATAAACGTTGCTTATTATACAGCCATAGGAAATACAAGAGAAAATAACGAAGATTCAATATTGGTTTATGATAAGGTGTATTCAGAATCAGATTTTGAAGATTTCAAAATGAGAGAGATAGATATGGAAGAGGGCTTCTTTTCTGTTGCAGATGGTCTCGGAGGGCATGCAGGGGGAGAGATAGCAAGCGGTACTGTGCTAAATTTTTTAAAAAACAGTAGAGTTGCAGGAAATGCGGAACTTAAAAAATTGTTTGGGCTGGCCAGTGACACACTAAATGATATAGCGACTAAAAAAAGAGAACTTTACGGGATGGGAACTGTCCTAACAGGGATTTACTTAAAAAAAAATAAAGCTATTATCTTTAATATAGGGGATAGCAGGACTTATCTTATGAGGGAGAAATTGATAAGGATGACAGATGACCATTCTCTCGTATGGGATCTCATGAAAAAAGAGAAGTTTGAAAATGAGGAGGAGATGCATGACTGGATAAGAAAACATCCTAGAAAAAATATTATCACTTCCGCCTTGATTGCCGGTGCAGATGAATTTGAATCTTCCCTTGAAGAGATTGAGGTTAAGAAAAGAGATAAGTTTCTTATAACAAGCGATGGTGTATGGGAAGAGCTATCATTTAGTGAAATTGAAAGTTCTCTTTCTAAAGAGTTGAACACAGCCGCAGAACTTGTCCTGAAAAAATGCATAATAAGAGGAAAAGACAACATCTCCTTTGTAATAGTTGAAATTATCGATGTTTAGGAGTAAACTATGGGAAGTGACAGAAATATTGGGAGGTATGATTTGATTATATTAAAGAGTCCAAAAGAGATAGAAATCATGAGAGAGGCAGGGAGAATAGTAGCAGAATGCCACGGATTAATCAAAAAGATGATAAAACCCGGGGTCACCACCCTAGAAATAGACGAAATGGTTGAAAAGTATATAAGGGAAAAGGGAGCTATACCAAGTTTTAAAGGCTATCATGGATTCCCTTTTTCCACTTGTGCAGCTCTTAACGATGTCATATGTCACGGAATGCCAAATAATGTGCCGCTAAAAGAAGGAGACGTCATAACCATAGATATAGGAGCTCTGTATAATGGATTTCACGGAGATTCTGCATGGTCTTACGCCGTTGGAGAAGTCAGCCAAGAGATAAAGGATCTTATGGATACGACTTTAGCGGCGCTTCATAAGGGGATTGGGCAGGCTGTAGAGGGTAATTATATAGGGGACATAGGATATGCAATAGAAAAATACGTGAGAGCTAAAGGTTACGGTATAGTGGTTGAATTCGCTGGGCATGGAGTTGGAAGCACTCTCTGGGAAGAGCCGGAAATACTGCATGTAGGAGAACCCAAAACCGGACCGAAATTAAAAAACGGTATGACTATAGCAATAGAGCCTATGATTACTCTAGGACACTGGAAGGCTAAGATTGATTCTGACGGATGGACGGCTAGAACAATAGATGGGAGTATATGTGTGCAGTATGAACATTCTATAGCAATTACTCCTGAGGGACCAAAGATACTTACAACTTTATAAAAATAAAAAACAATCAAAAAAACCGGGTTACCCGGTTTTTTTGATTGTTTAAAATGAAAAACTGTTTTTGAGTTCAGTTTCCTCTTTTTTAAATAGAAGGTCTATTGCTTTAAACATAGCGGATTTTCTAGAATTCACATCATAGGAGTTAGCTGATGCAGTTTTACTTATGATATATGAATCCATCTCTTTATTTTGTGCTGTGATAGATAGGTTTATGAAAGCTTCAAATCTTTCTTTGGTGATAGGCTTATTATTATATAAAACAGGTTCTTTTTTGTCGATAACATAGGAGTTGACATTAATGTTAAAAATTGTATTTACATTTTCATTCATATCACTTACTATTGCAAGCTTCTTTGATGAAGTTTGAAAAATCTTGGTTATCAGATCATCTGCTTTGTTTTTTATATAGTCATAGGACTCGCTGGGGAAGTCCCCTGTAACAGATACAAAAACAATTCTTGGGGCGTCTAATATACTATTTACATTACTGAGCTGATTTTTTAACTGGGCCTTGGTGTACTGAATAGAAAATGTTTTTTGACTTCCGAGTATAGAGGCCATATTTTTATAGTCATCATAAAGTTCAAAATCAGAGATGCTTTTTTCTAGAAGTTCTTTCTTTTGAAGTAGGCTGTCTGTTTTTTCAACTTTCGATATATTTAAATATATCTCATTTTTGAGAGTTTCCACTTTATTTTCATATAATGGAAGTTTTTCATCACTTATAAAGGCACGTACTCTATATTTTTTTCTGAGGAAATATTTTTTAACCTTATATTCAACTCCTAAAAGTTCATTTTTAGAAAAAAGATTTATATTATTTTTTAGATTTTTTTTCAACTCTCCGTTTTTAAAGGTGTTTTCACTGGAGTAGTTGCTTTCTACTGTTACTCTTATTTGCTGAGAAAGATCGTTTAAAGCGTTTTCTTTAGCCTCTTTTTCAGTAGAACCGTATCCTGTACCTACTATGTCACTACCTAAAGCCAGAGTAAATAAGGCTATGGTAAGAATAAAAGTTAAAATTTTTTTCATTGGAATCATCCTTTCAGATAAATTGTATTGGTATTTATAGGTTTTAATAATTAAAAGGGCCTAACGGCCCCTATACTAATTGAAAAAGTTTTCTAGCTCCTGATGCAGCCTGTTATTTGCCTCATCGGCCTTTAATTTTATCAATTCTGGATTTGTAGATGTATCGATATTTTTTACAGCTTTTTCAGCTGATCGTATTATATCTTCATTGTCAATTACCATCAAAACATAGAGTTCCCCCTGTGGATTTTCCCAAGCCTCTATAATCCTGGAATTGAAAAGATCCTGACTAACAATATCCTCATAAACTTCCTCCACCATCTTATCCACTACGACACTGTCACCAACACCTGCCTTAGCAGTATAAGATTTTAACGTAGAATTAACTTTGAGACCTATCTGCTTGGCAAGATCACCCCTTGCATTTGCCATGGCTTCTTTTCTGGCAAAATCAAATCCTAAATTTGTGATCTTAGATGAACCCACCCCGGCAATTCCATTTTTATAGCTTGGCCTAAGCACCCAATCAGGATATTTTTTGTTTTCAGAATAATCCACACTAGAACATGCGGCAGCAAGAAAAAGTATGACCAGCGAAAAAATAAGTTTTTTCATGAGACTCTCCCCCCTTCCTATGGGAAGTATACTTTTTACCAAATACAAAGTCAATAAAATCCCCATAATAATTGCTTAAAGATATCGTATATGTTATACTTTTTTTGAAAAAATCTGTTGAAAATCAATGAAATTTAGGAAGAAAAAAATTAAGAATACGGAGGAAAAATGTTGATCGGAATAATAGGAGCAATGAAAGAAGAGATTATAGAATTAAAGGAAGTTATGGAAAATATTCAGGAGGAAAAAAAAGTAAACCTGACTTTTTATAGAGGTAAATTAAAAGATAAAGATGTCGTACTTGTAGAGTGCGGAATAGGAAAGGTAAATGCGGCAATCTGCACCACTCTTCTTATAGACCACTACAAGGTTGATAAGATCATATTTACAGGAGTGGCAGGGGGAGTTAATCCGGCTATAGAGGTAGGAGATATAGTGGTTTCCACAGAACTTATTCAGCATGATTTTGACACCACAGCCTTTGGAAGTGACCACGGAGTCATACCTAGAATGGAAAACTCTGTATTTAAGGCAGATGAGACACTTACAAACATTGCCGAAGAGGTAGCAGTTCAAAAGTTCGGAAAAGAAAAAGTGTGGACAGGAAGAATACTGAGCGGAGATCAGTTTGTAGCTTCTATAGACAAGATCAAGTGGCTTAGGGATACTTTTAATGGAGAGTGTACCGAGATGGAGGGAGCAGCAGTGGCACATGTGTGCTATCTATTTAATACTCCTTTTTTGATTCTGAGATCCATTTCAGATAAGGCAAATCACGATGCAGATGTTGACTTTGCCGAATTTATACACCTAGCTGCAAAGAATTCAAAGGAGATTCTAGAGGGGATACTTGACAGGATCTAGAGGAAGGGAAATTATGAATACAGAGAAAATATTAGATGAACTTTATTCCTATTCAATGTTTGGCATAAAACTTGGACTTGAAAACATCGAGAGAATGTGTGAGGCTCTCGGAAACCCTCAGGACAAATACAGGGTCATACATATAGCAGGAACAAACGGGAAGGGCTCTACAGCCACAACTATAGAGGCAGGACTTATAGAGGCAGGGTATAGAGTAGGGAAATTTACGTCACCCCATATAATACGTTTCAATGAACGAATACAGTTTGGGGGAGAGGAAATAGAAGATCATGAAATCTGTAGTTACTACCTCAAGGTAAAAGAGATTGTAGAAGAAAAAATGATCAAGGCGACTTTTTTTGAAATGACTACGGCTATGATGTTTTTATATTTTGCAGATAAAAGGGCAGAATTTGTAGTTTTAGAAACTGGAATGGGTGGTAGATATGATGCTACCAATGTTGTAAATTCTGAAATAGCCGTCATTACAAATGTAAGCTTAGACCATGTCGGTTTTTTAGGGGATAATATATATGATATTTCCAAAGAAAAAGCGGGAATAATAAAGAAGAATAGTATAGTTGTGGTGGGAGATAATAATCCTGATTTTATAAGAGCCATAAGAAACGAGACAGAGAACTTCGTCGATATAAAAAGTAAGTATAAAAATATAGAGTATACTCTTGATAAGGAAAATTTTCTTACAGAGATAAAGATAGAAAATAAACAATATTCTTTTTCTCTTTTTGGAGAGTACCAGGTGGCAAACTTTTTGTGTGCCTATGAGACACTTAAAATACTGGGTATAGGGGATGAGCTTATACAAAGGGCTGCACAAAAAGTCAGATGGCCAGGAAGATTTGAAGTGTACAGCAGAAAGCCACTGGTAATACTAGATGGAGCTCATAATGCCGACGCAGCCCAAAAGCTAAGAGAAAATATAAATCTTTCATTTTCTCCGGAGGAGGTTGTAGCTGTAGTTTCAGTCTTAGGTGATAAGGATATTCAACACATAATGAGAATGATCAGGGGTTTTTCTGATACTATCATCCTCACTTCCCTCGAGATGTTTAAAAGAGGTATGAGTGGAGAGAAATTGTCTGAATATACAGATTTATTTAAATTATCGCTTGTGGAAAATGATATAAGCTCAGCCTATGAAAAGGCGATTCTTATGGATAAAAAAGTAATAGTAATATGCGGCTCTTTTTATCTTTTAAGCAGATTTAAGCAGGAGGCTTAATTTTGAAGAAAAGAAAAGTTTTTTTTAGACTTATGTTGTTGGTGTTTTTGATAGTTGCTCCGCTGTGTATATTTAGAATAGTTTATTTTCAGTGCAAGGTTAATATTTCAAAGCGGTTAGGTAGAAGAGAGATTCTAATCAGTGAAATCAGAAAAAATTCTCTCACAAGAAAAGAAAATTTTTTGGAAGATAAAAATTATAAAATTGCCCTTGAAAAATTAAAAAAAGAAAAACTGGAAGTGGAAGGAGTTGTGATAGTTGAACAATAGAATAATTACTCATAAATCAATATCTATAAGAGAGATTATATCAGAATTCAATCTAGAAGTTGTATGTGAGGGAAATCTAGACTATGAAATGACTGCCCCTAATATAAACAGGTCAGGTTCAGAATTAACCGGTTTTTTTGATGAAAATTCAGATATTTTGGACTCATATATTCAGGTTTTTGGAAAAGAGGAGATGACCTATCTAAAAAAACTAAATGCTGATAAGAGGGTTGGAATTTTAAATGAATACTTTTCTTATTCTTTCCCTGGAATCATACTGTGTGACACAGACACCATAGAAGAAGAATTTCGTAAAATAGCCGAAAAAAATAATAAAAGTCTTCTCAGAACAAAACAAAGGGCCAGTGTATTTATAAGAGATATAAAATACTTTCTCCAAAAAAAACTTGCTTCAGAAATGATGCTAAATGATCATATACTCCTAGAGATTTTTGGTATCGGGATTCTGATCACAGGGGATGATGATGCAAAACAAGGTGTTGCCATCGAACTCATCGAAAGAGGGCATAAATTTATAACAGATGATAATGTTATTTTAAAAAGGACTGGAGATGATCACCTTGTAGGTGAAAATAGATTTGAAAAATCATCAGACGCCGAACATTTTTTTTTAGTTCATAAGGGTGGCGGGAAGATAGATCTCACTGACACCTTCGGTCTGGGGTCTACAAGAAAGGAGAAGCAGATAAATATCCTTGTAAATCTTGAGAGGTGGAATGAGAGAAAATTTTACGACAGACTTGGTTTAGATCAGGTTTTTGAAGATTTTCTGGGGATAAAAGTCCAAAAGCTGACTCTTCCTGTACGCAAGGGGAGAAATCTGGCAGTTATTTTGGAGACAGCTGCAATAAACCACAGGTTGAAAAAATCAGGGGTTAATTCAGCAGAGTATTTTTTAAACGAAACTAAGAAATTAATATTAGAAAATAAAATGAGGAATCAGGGAGAGGAAGGTATGAAAAATCATATATCTCTATCAGTAAATGATCTAAAGAAAAAGTTTAATTTAGAAGTATTATGTGGTGAGGCCAAGTTAGATTCTACCTTTATTTATAAAACCAGTATTCATCGCCCTGCTCTGGCTCTGTCAGGATATTATGACATGATAGATGAGGACGGATCAGACAGGCTGCAGGTTTTTTCTGAAGGAGAGTTTAGATATTTAGAAAGTTTGGATAAAAAAACAAGAAAGAAAAATCTTCAGACTTATCTAAATTACAATTTTCCGGCAATAATTCTTTCTAAAATAGATGATATACCAAAATATTTTATAGATGCCGTAGAAGAAAAAGGGAGGATACTTCTTCGATATAATAAAAGCAAAACAAGTCAGATTATAGCAGACTTCAACTCATTTCTTGAGACTTATTTTGCTCCTTCTATAACTCTTCATGGTGTATTTGTAGAGATGTACGGTTTTGGGGTCTTACTCACTGGGAAAAGCGGGATAGGTAAAAGTGAAACTGCTCTTGAGCTTATACACAGGGGACACAGACTTATAGCAGACGACATGGTTAAGTTCATAAAGCATCCGAGTGGAGATATTGTGGGAAGAGCTGCAAAACTACCTCATTTTATGGAAATAAGAGGACTTGGGATAATCGACATCAAGGCTCTTTATGGTTTGGGATCGGTGAGACTGACAAAAAGACTAGACGCCATATTGGAATTAAGGGAGCTAAAATCTGATGAATATCTTACCTCTACAAAGTACTCAGGAGGAACAATAGAACTCCTTGAAAGATCAGTATATAAGGCCGAATTATATATTTCCTCAGGACGTAATGCTGCGGCTATGGTTGAGGTGGCTACTATGAATCTCATGGCGAAAAAATTGGGTCATGATCCTGAGAAGGCCTATAAAGAAAGTTACAGTAGATTTACAGAGGAAGAGAAAAGAATCCTTGATTTTCAGGAAAACTAAGGTTTAAATTAGAAAGGGAAAATAATGAAAAGAAAAAGAAAAAGTATTTTTATAGATTATTTTGTAGTTAATCTAGGTTCTTTGATTACTGCAGCTGGGATAGCTTTTTTCCTGGCGCCAGCGAGGATAGCGCCAGGAGGTGTCTCGGGATTGGCCATCATAATAAATTCCATATGGGGGTCTTCTGTGGGTGTGACCATGCTTTTTTTGAATGCGCCTATATTTTTTATAGGACTTAAGATATTTGGAAGAGCCTACGGACTTAAAACTTTTCTCGGAACTGTGTTACTCTCTGTTTACGTGGATCTTTTAAATTATTTATTTCCGAACATAGATGCACTTATAGATTTTGCAAAGGGTGGCAACTTGTTTTTAGCAACAATATACGGTGGCCTTCTTGTGGGACTCGGTGTGGGTATGATAATGAAATTTGGAGGGAGTACGGGAGGAACAGATATCCTTGCCCAGATTATCAACAAGTATCTAAAAATTTCCATGGGGTATTCCATGATTGCTGTGGATTTTATTATTGTTTCAATTGCAGCATTAGTTTTTGGTTTTGAAAAGGCTCTCTATGCAATAATAACCCTTTATGCTATTGGAGTAGTAATAAACAAGGTATTTGAAGGTGTAAGTTATAGTAAGATGGTATATATAATAAGCGATAGATATGAAGAGATAAGGAATATAATAATCACCGAATTAGACAGTACAGGAAACGGTTTGGATATAGAAGGACTATATACAAGTAAGGACAGAAAAATGATAATGACTGTAATGAGAAATAAAAAAATACATGATTTGAGAGAGCATATAAAAGCAGTAGACCCTGAAGCCTTTGTAATAATATCAGAAGTATATGAAGTCTTAGGTGAAGGATTTACTCCGATAAAATAATGAAGGTGGTAAGATGGATAAAATAATAATAAAAAATATGGCCTTTTACGGATATCACGGAGTCCTGTCAGAAGAGACGATCTTAGGTCAAAAATTCTTTATTGACATAGAGATAAATAAATCCCTGAAAGCGGCTGGAATTACAGATGATCTGACGAAAAGTGTGAGCTATGCAGAGATATATGAGAGGATAGAAAATATCGCAAGGGGGAAAAGCTATAAGCTTATAGAGGCACTGGCAGAAGCTGTGGCTGCGGATATTCTAAACAACTTTGATATAACAGGCATAAAAGTGCGAATAAAAAAACCAGAAGCCCCTATACCTGGTCATTTTGATTATGTAGGTGTAGAAATAGAGAGAAGTAAAAATGACTAAAGAAAGGCTGGCCTACCTCAGCCTCGGCTCTAACATAGGGAACAAACTTTATTATATTGTTTCTGCAATTCAAAGGATAAATATCACAAATGGAGTAAGTGTAAGTAAAATTTCTTCTTTTTACAAAACGGATCCTTGGGGTGTAAAAGAGCAGGCTAGTTTTTACAATATAGCTTTAGAGATAAAGACGACACTTCTTCCCTTTGAACTCTTGCGAAATCTTCAGAGGATAGAAACAGAGCTCAGTAGGACAAGGGAATTGAGGTGGGGTCCTAGGACGATAGATATAGATATAATATTTTATGGTGATTTAAAGATAAGTATAGAGGAATTAACAGTTCCACATCCTAGATACAGAGACCGAAATTTTGTATTAAAACCTATGTACGAGATCTATCCTCATAATGAACTTCTCCTAAAATACATGAAAAGAGACACCTCTAAAATCAAAAAAATTATTCCAAAAATTCTTGTAAGCTCATGTCTTTTAGGTGAAAACTGCAATTATAAAGGTGGCAACAACAAAAGTGATTTGCTGGTAAAACTTGAAGACAGCGTATCCTATCTTCGAATATGTCCAGAAGTAATGGGAGGCTTAGGTATTCCTAGGATTCCGGCAGAGATAAAAAATAACAGGGTAATAACTAAAGAAAACAATGATGTAACAGATGAATTTAACAAGGGAGCCTCACTGGCCCTTGAAAAAGCATTAAAAAATAACTGTTCACTTGCCATAATAAAGGGAAAAAGTCCATCCTGTGGCTATGGTAAAATTTATAGCGGTGATTTCACAGGAAACTTAGTAGAGGGTGAAGGTATAACCGCTAAACTTTTAATAAAAAACAAAATAGATATTATATCAGTTTAGGGGTATTATCCCTAAAAATTTAGGAGGATCAATGAGTAATTACACCGAGATAATTGACAAAATAAAAAAATCAGAAAGAATTCTTCTGACTTCTCACATAAATCCAGACGGGGATGCCCTTGGCTCTGGACTCGCACTTTTCCTGGCTCTGAATAAATACAATAGGATTCAAAGTGAGTTAGATGAAAACCATATCGACAAAGTTGTGAGGTTTGTACTAGAAGACAATGTTCCCGGAAATCTTAAATTTCTTAAGGGAATTGAAATGATTGAAAATATAAAAAATGTAAATAGTAAATATAAATTTGACCTTGTTATCTGCCTTGATTCTGCCAACAAGGAGAGAATAGGAAGTGTAGAAAGACTTATAGGGGATGAAAGTTTCGTAATAAATATTGATCATCACACAAGCAATACCAGATATGGAGACATAAACTGCATAGAAAATATATCTTCGACTTCTGAGATAATGTATAAATTTATAAAAGAGATGGGAATAGAGATAGATACATTTACAGGAGAGGCAATTTATACAGGAGTTGTAAATGACACAGGAAATTTTGCCCATTCAAATGTTACAAAAGATACCTTTCTATTAGCCAGTGATCTCTTAGAAAAAGGTGTGGATAATTCCAAAATTGTGAGGGAATTTTATAACAGCAAAAGCCTGTCTACACTTAGATTGATGGGAAAGGCCTTAGAAGATATGGTATATGTTCCTGAAAAAAAACTTGTTCATCTGTTTATATCTCTTGATACACTCAAAGAGCTAGATGCTAAAAGAGAGGAATCAGAAGGGCTAGTGGAGTTAATCAATTCCTATGAAGGTTCTGAAGTATCTTTGTTTTTAAGGGAAGAGGAAAAAGGTAAGATTAAAGGAAGTTTGAGAAGTAAACATGACAAAGATGTCAATGCCATTGCAAAAATATTCGGTGGCGGAGGACATATAAAAGCGGCTGGATTTACAAGTGATCTATCAGAAAAGGAGATAATAGAAAAAGTAACAGAAATGCTTTAAGGAGGAAAAGTTATGAAAAAGATTTTTGCGTTTTTTCTAATATTACTTACAATAACAGGTTGCAGTAAGACTACAAGTACTGTAAAAAAAGATGATAAAATTCAAAAACTAAGGGAGTATGATGAAGCCAAGTCCCAAGCTGGACCTAAGAGAAAGATAGTCATAGGTAAAGTCAAAAATGAAACAAGATTCGGAAACAAAAGACTTGGCGATATAGCAAAGGATGTATTGATAGCTGAATTTTCCAAAACCAATAAGTTTATTGTTTTGGAAAGAGAGGATCTCGATGCTGTAATGGAGGAAACTGAGTTTTCCAATGCACTTGGACAGGGCATTATTTCTGGTCAACAACAGTTCTTAGATGCCGAATATGTAATCGTAGGTTCAATTACTAAATATGCAGTAAATACAACAGGTTCAAGCAAAATTATTTCAAAATCAAAGGAACAGAGAGCGGAAGTGGCAATTGATATCAAAGTAATTGATGTGAGAACTGGTAAAGTCTGGAGTGAGCTTGGTGAAGGTTATTCTACTGTAAAATACGGGACAACCCTTGGAGTAGGAACTTCTGGAGGATATGATGAAAGTTTAGAGCAGGAGGCTTTTAGAGCTGCCACGATTAATTCTATGGAAAATATAATCGAGAGAATTGATAAGACACCGTGGAGTGCAAAAGTAGCAAAAGCATATTCAAATAAAATAATAATTAACTCGGGAAAACTGAGTAATCTAAAAATAGGGACTAAGTTAGACGTCTTTAAACAGGGAGAAAAAATAGAGTTTGAAGGAGAATTCTTAGGATATATAGAGGAAAAGAAAGGAACTGCCAAGATAATAGATTACATGGGTGAAGATGCAGCCATTGCGGTTTTTGACGGTGAAAAATTTGATCTTCCGGCAGTAGTAAAAATAAGAAGATAGGGTGTTTTTATGAGAAGAGGAGTAATGACAATTATCCTTCTCCTGATTTTTTTTACAGGATGTAGCAGCAGAAGAATGGTGCGACAAAGTGAGACAAATGTCCCTCCTGCAAAACTTGCCATCCTCCCTATAGACAATCTGACAAATGATGTATCGGGAGCACAGGTTCTAAGGGAGGTTATCTATGGAGCTTTCCTGGGAAATCCCAAAGGATATGAGGTTCAGTCAATACAAGAGACAGATGAACTTCTGCTCAATGAGGGGATAACTGACGGGGGACAGCTTTCGATTATTCATCCTCTAGAACTTTCTGAGATTTTGGGAACAGATGGACTTCTTTATATAAAGCTTGAAGAACTTTCTCTTATAACTTTACCTTTTTATCACGTGCGTAAAGTAGATATGACTTACAGGATGTATAATATGGGAAAACTTTATAATGAAGAACCTCTTGTTGTGGCCAACAGATTTTTGGATATAAATGGTATTTTAAAAACCATAGATGATCCTTCAAATGGCCTAGCCTATGCTGGTAAAGGGATAGTTATACATCAAGGTCTTAGATTTCTTACAGCAGGTCTTGCAAAGCATGAGTTAAGACCTGAGATGGGGATGATCTCGTTAAAACTTTTAAGAACTCTGCCCATTGGTTTGGCAGGAAGTGAAGAATACAAAGAACAGGTGGAAAAAGAGATACTGAAACTCAGAGAGAGATTTATGAACAATGAAAATTTTCTTCCTGAAAAACTGGAAAATGAATATATTGAGAAAAAAATCATAGAAGATGGAATTCAATTAATAAATTAAATCTTGTCTTTACTTGTATTTTTTCAATAAAAATATTAATATATAAAATAAGAACTATGTATTAAAAGGAGACAGCCTATGAATTTCGATATAGTATTTCTAAAGCCAGAAAAATTTGAAGAATGTATGAATATAGTAGAGCATATCAAAAAAGAGAGAATAGTTCATATAAACCTTTCAAAATTGGATGCGAAAAATTCTCAGAGAGTATTAGACTTTGTCAGTGGGGCAGTCTATATTCAAGAAGCACAGATAGTCCAGCCTGGAGAACAGGTATTTTGCTCAGTTCCAAAGGGCAAGAGCTATTTTATGGAAGGAAAAGAAAAGACTCTTACAGGTGATACAGAACTTATCGACCTCAGATATGATGAAGAAGAGGAGATAAAGCCCAAGTTTGGTTGATAAAATATCAATATTATTTATAAAAAACAGCTGTTTTAGACAATGCTGTTTTTTTATTTTTCGAGAAAAAATAAGAGGATTTTTTTAATATGTCTAACAAAATATATGCATGGGTGTATTTATAAATAAGTGATCATATTTTTGTCTAGATTTTGTATATAATCTATTTCTGATGGGAAACTTATCAACAATATAATAAAAAAGTATATGTATGGACTTCTAATGACATAGAAATCGCGAAAAAATTATTTGATATGAGGACTGACGGTGTAATGACTGATTTCCTCATTGATATGAAAAACGTTCTGTTGCAATATTCTACGGGCAACCAAAAAAATTGAAATTTTAAAAAATTTAGAAGTCATTGCTTTAAATAAAAAAAAGCTGTCTTAAATGACAGCTTTAATTCTTCAATTATACAGTTTTGATGTTAGAAGCTTGAGGACCTTTTTGCCCTTGAGTGATCTCAAAAGTTACTTGCTCTCCCTCTTCTAAAGTTTTAAATCCGTCTTTTTGAATTTCAGAGAAATGTGCGAATACATCTGTTCCTTCTTCAGAAGTGATGAATCCGAATCCTTTTTCTCCATTAAACCATTTTACAGTTCCCTTTACCATTTGTAATACCTCCATAAATTTTGTTTTGAAATTTAGAACAATTTTTAACTAAATCATCACAAAACTTATAAAGTATTGAACGAAAATTAGAAATAAATCTTATTCTGAATTACTAAAATTAGTATAACATATATAACAAAAATAGTAAAGGAAATATTTTAATGACAATTCTTTCTTATAGATTTATTCCGTTCTTTCTGGTTTGAAATTATTTATCCTCATTAAAATATTTTATCAAGAGATTTTCTCAATCAATTAAAAAAGAGGGCTTGAAAACCAAGCCCTCCCACAGTGAAACATCACTTTGTTTATTTAATACTTACTAAGAAATCTAAACCTTTAAATACCTAACTGTTGATTTAAATGACTCTTAAACAGTTAATGGTGCTTCAAACCTAAATCTAAATGTCTTCTTGAAACTCTTTAACTAAAACTGACACGGTATTTATGATGCCATCTTACCTGAAAATTTCTTCAGACATCATATTCGAAACAGAATAACTTAAACATTGAATCAAATTACCACTTGAACATTACCTACTTAAAACTTTAATCTTCTAAACCAGTCATTTAATCAACTTACCGATGCCCACTGCGAAACTAGACTACGCCACTAGTATTAATAAAAACTTAAATTTTAATTAATGTAAGTTAATTTTAAAGTCTGAATCAAGCGGATAATAAGATTATTGCAAATATATAACATTATTTTGCCGCATATTTTTTAGGTAGTAACTTGAGTTAATTATGTTATAATAAGCAAGGAGGTTATTTAATATGAAAATGTTAGGCATAGTAGGGAGCAAGAGAAAAAATTGTAATACCTCATCCCTTGTTTTGAGTGCTTTAGAAAGTTCAAAGGGAGATGGAATAGAAACAGAAGCTATATTTCTTAGGAGATTATTCTATAAAAGGCTGTACAGGCTGTGAAGGGTGTAGAGACACTTATAAATGCGTAATAAATGATGATATGCAGAAGATATATCCACTTTTGATAGAATCAGATGCTATAATTTTTGGTTCACCGACATATTTTTATAATGTTACTGCCGATGTAAAGGCTTTTATTGACAGATGTTATTGTTTTGAGGTAATGTCAAAAGAAGATCGTTCTTTATGGATGGGAATAAATGAAGTTTTAGGAGGACGCTATGCTGCTGTGATAGCTGTATGCGAGCAACATTCATCAGAAGATATGGGGGGTACACAGGTGAAGCAATGGCAAAACCATTAGAAGCTCTAGGTTACAAGGTTTTAGATATAGTAAAGATACTGGGCCTATTTGAGAGAGGAAAACCAAAAGAAGATAAAACCGAAATAGGGCAGGTACAAAATGTAGGAAAAAGACTTTTTAAAACATTAAAACTGAATAAAGATATAAAAAAAAATTGCTGGATTTTAAATTTTTAAAGTAGAAACTTGTATAGTTAGGTTGATAATTATAACAAATAAAATTTAGGTGAAAAAATATGAAAATAAAGAAACTGTATCATCTATGTATTCAGACTAATTGCTATGAAAAATCTAAGAAATTTTATATTGAAGTTTTAGGATTTGAACTGGTAACTCTACTTCTGCTGTAAAACAAGTACCGAAGTAAGTTGGATCAGTTTAAACTTGGGGGAGGAACTTTATCAATGAATTATGAAGACAAGGCTCTGTTAAGTTACTTAGGAAAAAAAAAGGGGTTTGAATGGTATAAAAAATCTTTTGCAAAACACGATGCCAAAAATGGAAAATTTGCGTGGAGCTGGTCATTTTGGGCATTTATAGGGGGAGGATGGTATTTTATTTATAGAAGAATGTTTGTAGAAGGGATCTGCCTTCTCGCTTTAGGTGTATTTCTTACATTTACCTATCCAGCTATGATGCTCTCGCTGAAGATATCAATGGGAGGGATAGCACCTTATATGGTATATGTGAGGTATAAAACTGCAAAAGATGACGTAGAAAGCAAATATAAGAAAGAGAGCGGAAGATTAGAAGCACTTAAGGAAAGAGGTGGCTATTTTCAACAGTCGATATACTTGGCTATAGGAGCTTATCTTCTGACACTTGGATTTATAGTTTACGCCTATGTTACAGCGGGATAAATCATAAATAATTATAATAAAAAAAGCCCTTTATGCTTATGGGGGCTTTTTTTAATTTTATAGCAGAATTTCTTTTATTTTTTTGACAACGCCGTTTTGATTGTTGGTTTCTGCGATAAAGTTTGCTTCTTTTTTTAGAAGAGGATGTGCATTTTCCATTGCATAGCCATATTTTGCATTTTTTACCATTTCGAGGTCATTTAGATAATCTCCAAAAACCATGGTCTCACAAGGAGTTATTTGAAAAAATTTCTGTATTTTTTTTATGGCAGTTCCCTTATTTGCTTTCATATGGATAATATCGAGCCATAATTTTCCAGAGACGGCAATATTAAACTTATTCTCATAATTTATAAAATATTTGTGGCTGTTTTCTTCGGAACCTTTAAAGTCGCAGAGGGTGATTTTTAAAATATCATCATTAACCTGAGTGACATCATCTACAATTTTAAAACGGGAATAATATCTAGATACCTCTGACACAAGTTTTTCATCACTGCTCTCGATATAAGCAGATTTCTTGCCGCAAATAACAAGATAAGCTCCCTCTATACCTCTGCCTATCTCTATGAGCTCTAGGGCATCTTTTTTATCGATTGTTACGGAAAAAAGCTCTATTCCGTTTTTTATTACATATGTCCCATTCTCTGCTATAAAAAGCATATCGTCCTTGATAGAATCAAACTTTTCTAGAAGATTGTAATATTGTCTCCCACTGGCGGCAGAAAAAATAATGTTTTTCTTTCGGATCTCCCTGAAAACTTCCCAAAATTCCTCGTCAATTTTATGGTCATCATTGAGCAGACTTCCGTCCATATCAGTTGCTATTAGTTTAATCATTTGAACCTCCTGGATAATTCTACTGTGATTTATTTATTGATACAGTTTCATAAAATATGGTAACTCTCTGAAGATAGAAAGTCAATATTAAATATTAATTTGAATGTGTAGAGAGCTTTTAAAAGTATTAATTTTAAGAGGAATTTATCCATAAAACTGGAATATGCAAATAAATAAATCGACAAAAATTTGAGGAGGTTTCTATGAAATTCATAAAATTTGATAATTCCCTTGTGAGGGCAGACGCCATTTTAGTCCTTAGAATAAAATTCAAAAATAGTTTCAAAGAATCAGTTTGGAATGTTGAAATTTTTATGGAAGATATCTTGTTAGAAGATGAAAAAAATTATTTTTTTGAGAGCTATAAAAGTAAGGAAGAAGCAAAAGAAAGGTTAGAGGAGATAGTAGCGAAAATAGGTATAGAGGTTATCTAATCTTCTGTATTTTGAAAAACTCAGTTTTAAGAGTTTTTCATAAATTATAAAGGAATTTAAAAAGCCTTTTGAAATATCTCTTTAGAAAGATGAATATATGTAAGGAGAGGATAGCCATGAAAAAAATAATATTATTGCTGTTTGTTTTATTGCTGGTTTTGGGCTGTGATTCTGGAAAAAAAATTACTTCAGGGAGTGAAAATATAAATCAGAAAAAAGAGATCTTAGAAATTCGGAAGCAGCTTGATGAAGCTGAGACCACAATCTCTGAACAGAATCAGAAAATAAAAGTATTGGAAGATGTAAAAGAACAGAGTAAGCTGATGCTAGCTGAGAAGGAGAGAGTAATAAAAACACATGAAAGTGAGACTGAGCTTCTTAAAAATAAAAACGTGGATCTTGCTAAAGAGATAGAAAACAGGGATTTAGAAAGAGTATACTGGATTATTTTCATTATTGTAAATAATGCACTGTGGTATGGTTATTCCAGGAAAAAGAAGGCATAAATAGCTGCCCGTCGGGCAGCTATTTTATTTTTGGATATATATTATTTTATTTTTCATAACGCTATGTTAGAAAGGAAATTCGTCGTCATCTTCAAATGATTCTGTTTCCGGCTGAGAATGTGAAGGAGCCTGTGGTTTTGAAGGTTTTGAGTAAGAATTAGAGTTAGAATATCCGCCTTGAGAATTGCTGTTGTTAGGAGATGGTTCACTGTTTCTTCCCTCTAAAAACTCGATATTGTCTACAATAACATCGTAAGTAGTCCTTTTTTCACCTTCTACTTCATATCTATTCATCTGGAGTCTTCCCTGGACACCTGTTTTTCTACCTTTTCTCAAGTATTCCCCTATTAATTCTGCAGTTTTTCCAAAAGCGACACAGTTGATGAAATCAGCTTCACCTTTTTGGAATGGTCTGTCTACAGCTAGTGAAAATCTACAGTATGCTTTCCCGCTTTGTCCATACTTTAATTCAGGGTCTCTTGTGAGTCTCCCCGTTAATACTACTAAATTCAATATAATCACCGTCCTAGATAAGTTTATTATTTTAAAGTCAATATAAAATATCGAAGAAAATCAACATTTCAAATCATTAGATATTCATTTTCTGTAGGCCACCTAAAATGCATAGATAAAAGAATTATATCATAAAAAATCTGAAAACAAAATTTTAAATTTAACTGGGAGGCAGAGTTTAAACTAAAGGTTATCAGGTAGTGATTTTTTAGCTATAAGAGCCTGCATATTAATTATTTTGGATTTTTAAAATATTACCTGCCAATAAATTAAAGAAGATGAAAAACTGATTTTTAGGAATCGATATCAGTACTTGATTATAAAGGATCTTACAAAAACATAACGAGGATTAACATGCAGGCACTTTAATTATATCCCCATTTTAATGGAAATAAAATAGTTGAAAAATTCAATTATTTATAAAAAAATATTTTCTTTTAAAAGTATAATTTAGTAATATAATGTTCATTTTTGAAACCTTGTAAAATTTGTATTGCATACTAAAGAGAACTTGATTTTTTTATTATGTAACAGGAATAAATTATGAAAATGAAAGTGAAAAAGGTCAAAAAATATCCCCAGAGTATTTAGAATGGTGGAAAAGTTATGCTATAATAGAAAATGAAAAATAAAAAGGGGGGAAGGTTGTTGGTTTTAAAAAAAAGGACACATAAAACAAAAGGAGAATTAAAAAGAACACTAACTCTATACAGAATAATTGTGGTTCTGCTCGCTACTTATATTTTAGGGTCACACCTTGGGGTATTTTAAAGGATATTTTGATTTAGAGTGTTCGAATAATTAAATTACTTTTATAATTAGGAGACTAAAAATGAAAAATAAATTTGCTTTAATTTTTTTAGCCGGTTTGCTTTTTTCTACAACTGCCAAGGGAGATCAGGAAAATAAGATGACACTTTCTGTTGGGGCAGGGGCCATTACACAAAATAGCATCTACCAATCAGAGGATAAGTATGAGACTTTTCCAGTTGCGGCTGTAAATTTGAGATATGATAATTTTTATATTAATTATGATGAGATAGGATACGATCTATATAGTGAAGATGGGATGAAATTAGGTCTTATAGGAAAAGTCCATTTGGGCTACGATTCTGATGATTTGAAAGATGAGTACGAGGCTATGGAAGACAGAGAGTATGATTTTCATCTGGGGCTGAAAACTACATATAATTATGACATTTATAAATTTGTTACCTTTGCCACTGGTGACATAAGTGGAAGGAGCGACGGTAAATCCCTTGGATTTGAAGGAAGTGCTAGGTATACTCTAATTGACAGAAGGCTTTATTTTATACCTGCTGCAGGAGTTACATATGTAGATGAAGATTTTGTAGATTATTTTTACGGGGTGAAGGAGAGTGAGGCAGTCTCTGGAGGAATAAACGGTGGGTCAGAGTATAGAGGTGCTGGAGATGTCATCTATGGACTAAAAGGAAGCTTTAGTTATATCTACAACAGCGATCTTTCTTTCCAGTGGATAAACGGTGTGAAACTATATGGTGGCCACATAAACGATTCTTCGATAGTGAGAAAGGACTATTCTTTTTATACAGGTTTGATTGTGACATACAGATTTCTATAGGGGCTCTAGGGCCTCTTTTTTAATAATAATTTAAATTTTTCAAATATCAAAAATTTACAGATAAATTACTTTTAGTAAATGCTTACTTAACGTTGAGGAGGTAGACTTACTTGGAAACAAGGGGAGCAGAGTTTATTAATTTTTACAAAAGGAGAGGATTAAAAAAATGAAAAAAAGAATTGCATTGTTACTAGCAGGAGTATCAATAGTGTCAGGTACAGCATTGGCAGCATCTTTTAAATTAACTGATGAGATTAAAATCAATGATGAGACAAACTACAGGTCGGATGAAAGAATCGAAACAGAGTGGACTATAGCCAAAGGTGAGTACAAGGCTGATAATGGATTTAAATTAAAATTTGATATTGATAGAGATGATATTAATTATGACGCATCAGGTTATGAAGATCACGAAGGTTGGGATACATATTTTGCAGCTTACTATCCCCTTGCATCTGTAGAATTGGCTGGACTTATATTTAAAAATGAGATAGGTGCCGAGATGTACTATGACCAAGAGGATTCTTATGACAAAAACGGCTCAACACAAGCAGAAAAAGAGGAAACAGAATTAGGACTTGCTCTTAAAATAAAGACTAAATTAAATGATATTACAACTTGGTCAACTAAATTATGGACTAGAAATGTTGATTATGAAAAGGGAACAACTGATGATGATGTTCTTTATGGTATAGAAACTACAGTGGGGATGGATTTCAACAAAAGCTGGTCAGCTGAATTGGAAGTTGATGGTTTCTGGGGTGGATACAGTGACAGTGGCAGCACATTTGCAGGTGACGGAATTGATTCATTCAACTATGAGGTCTTCGCATACTTAAACTATGTTCAAGACTTATATAAGAGAGATGATTTCAAATTATATTTTGCAACTGAATTTGCAGCTGAGTACTATGCTCAGGGAGACGACTATAAAGATGCAAAAGAAGATTATGCAACACATTATATGATGCCTGGAGTGGGATTCAAATACGGAGTGACAGAGTCTGTGGCATTTCATGGTTGGACAGGATACAAGGTGCTAGGAGAAATAGCTAAGGGAGATGGAACTGTAGGTGATAACAACGAGTGGGAATCGGTGCTGGGATTTAAAGTAACTATGTAATCTTATTTTATCTGACTTTCCTCGAGTCAGATATAATAAAAACCCGGTTTTTAACTGGGTTTTTAATTGAATAGAAGGATTTATATTTATCGGGATTCTTTTACAGTTTCTAAATATCTTTGACACTGGGAGCATTTGGCCATGTTTTTTTCCCTTATGAACTCTATAGGCTCACAGCTTGTTTGTTTATTACAGTATGGGCACTCTTGGGTACAGAAGAGAGAAGTAATTTTTCTTTTAATAAATTTAAAAAATTTATAGATGCTATAATCATACATAACCTAAGTTACTACCTTTATTAAATTAAAGTATTGAATTTATCGGGATTCGTTACTTTTCTCTTGAAAGAAAAGTAACCAAAAGTTCAAGCCTATGAAAAATCAGCTAAACAACCTTGAAAATCCAATAGCAATAAGGAAACTCAGAAAACAAGTTTCTGAGAACCAGAAAATATACTCGTATCACTCGTTATTTTTTGGCTACTCGCTGCGCTCAGACAGTCGATTTTTTCTAAGGATTTTACTGCGGTTATTCTTAACGCTGATTTTATCAATGGCAAGGGAAAAGAGATAAAAACCTCTCGCAAAAGAAGGTATTTATAGTTTTGGCTTTAACTCTGTAAGACTCATTCTTTTTCTTTGTGCCCTCTGTGTTCAAGAGGTTGTGCCCTTATTCGTGTTAATTTTTCTGTCTTTTATTGATTTTCATTCGTGACAAAATCTTTTGATTCTGATATTCAGATAAATTCAGTAATTTATAATAATTTTTTTTTAGTAGCAACTTGGGTTACATAGTAAATTACCTCATAGTTATTTGAAACATAGAAAAAATTCTTTTTTTACTTTTTATATTATAACCTTAAACAGATAAAAAATGACCACAGAAGGATAAATCTGGATATAAGGAATATTGGAGTTGAGGATTACAAGTCAGTGACCTTTTCAATCTTGTTGGGAAAGACAAAGAAAACAATGTCAGAAGTATATACTTTTAGTCTGCATGATTTTAAATCTGGTAAAAAATATAAATTTAACTCTGAGTTATATGTTGGAGATGTCAGAGGTAAAAAATCAGAAGTTAGATTTATTGGGGGAGAAGCTGAATAGCTTTTCCTCTTTTGTTTTGCAGAGGGGGTTTAGCTGTGTTATAATATTACGAAAAAGCGAAAAAAAAGGAGATTGAAATATGAAAAGAGCTGTGCTTTTAGATGTGAGTGCAATTATGTATAGAGCTTTTTTTGCTCATATGAATTTTAAGACAAAAAATGAACCTACAGGAGCAGTATTTGGTTTTACCAATACACTGCTGGCAATTATTAATGAGTTTTCACCTGATTATATTGGAGCTGCCTTTGATGTCAAAAGATCAACTCTGAAAAGAAGTGAAAAGTATAAAGAATATAAAGCTGCCAGAAAACCCATACCTGAAGATCTAATGGCTCAAATCCCAAGAATAGAGGACCTTTTGGAGTGTTTTGGGATAGAAAAATTTAAAATAGATGGTCATGAGGCAGATGATGTCATAGGGGCCCTGGCAAAGAAACTATCTGCAGACAACATAGAGGTCTATATAATAACAGGTGATAAAGACCTTTCCCAGCTTGTTGACGGCAACATAAACATAGCTCTTTTAGGAAAAGGCGAGGGGAAAGAAAGGTTTAAAATCCTCAGAACTGAAAAGGATGTAGTAGAACAGTTAGGAGTTAAACCTAATGATATACCGGATTTATTTGGACTTATAGGAGATGCCAGTGACGGTATTCCTGGGGTTCGTAAAATAGGTGCTAAAAAAGCCTTGATAATGCTCCAAAAGTATAAGAATTTAGAAGGAGTCTATAATCACCTTGATGAACTGTCTGATCTTCCGGGAATAGGAAAGGGCCTTGTGAAGAATATAGAGGAGGACAAAGAACTTGCATTTCTCAGCAGAGATTTAGCAACAATAGATCTAGACATACCTGTAGATTATAATCCTCATAAACTTCAACATGGTATAGAAGAGGAAAAACTTTATGAACTCTTTAAAAATCTGGAATTTAAAGCTCTTATAAAAAAATTGAATCTGAAAGATCAAGAGTTTAGAAAAGAATCTGCAGAAGAAAAAAAAGAAAATTCTTCACAGGATAACAATCAAATGAGTCTTTTTGGTGGGAAAGTTGTAGAAGAGTTGGTTGTTGAGAGAGAAAACAAGATAATTACATCTGAAGAGATGTTTGAGGAGATGCTGAAAAAGGCAAAGAGTGAAAAAATTGCGGGAGTTCTCTATGAAGAATGTGGAGTGGCAGTGACCTTGAAAAATTGCAACTACTACTTACCTGTGAGTCACGATTTTGTGGGAGCTAAAAATATAAATAGAAACCTTTTAGAGAAATTTTTATCTTCAGATATAGATTTTATATCATATAAATTTAAGGATACCCTGAATGAAGGATACGAGATAAGGAACATTCATTTTGATGTCATGATAGCGTATTTTCTTTTGACTGCCCAGACGAAAGAAAGTATAGAGGTGGTTCTTCATAATGAAACTGGGGACGATTTTCCTTTATATAAGGAGGTTTTTGGAAAAGAAGTCCCATCAAAACTTCCGGTAGAAGAATACGGAGAGTTTATGATGAAAAGAAGTGAATCTCTCTATGATATATATAAAGATTTGAAAAATAGAATCGAAGAGGAAGAAATGCACGATCTTTTTTACAATGTAGAGATGAAGCTTATTTTGATTCTTTCTAAGATGGAACAAGAGGGGATAGCCATAGACCCCGAATATTTTCGAGAATACAGTTTAGAACTTACTGATAAACTCCAAGAGTTGAAGGAAAATATATTTAAAATCTCCGAAGAGGAATTTAACCTGAATTCACCTAAACAACTTGCTGATATACTTTTTATGAAGCTGAATATAGAGCCTGTTACTAAAACAAAGACAGGTTTTTCTACAAATGTAGATGTCTTAGAGACACTTAGAGACAGAGGTGAGAAGATAGCTGAATATATATTGGACTACAGGAAACTTACAAAACTTCAGAGCACCTATGTGGATGCACTTCCAAAACTGGCAGATAAAAAAAACAGGCTTCATACAACCTTCAATCAGACAGGTGCAGCCACAGGAAGGTTGTCATCTTCTAATCCAAATCTTCAAAATATACCTGTAAAAAGTGACGAGGGAATAAAAATAAGACGTGGTTTTGTGTCTGATGAAGGGAATACTCTTTTGGCCGTAGATTACTCCCAGGTAGAGCTCCGAGTACTAGCAGAGCTTTCAGGAGATGAGACTCTTATAAAAGCCTACTCAGATGGACTAGACCTTCATGATCTTACGGCAAAAAAAATATTTGATATAAGCACGGATGTCACGAGAAGCCAAAGAACCATGGCAAAGATAGTAAACTTTAGTATTATTTATGGAAAAACTCCCTTTGGACTTTCTAAAGAATTGGGAATAAGTCAAAAAGATGCCAAGGAGTATATAAAAAGATATTTTGCCCAATATCCGAGAGTTAAAGAACTTGAAGAGAAAATTATAAAAAACGCAGAAGAAACGGGATATGTAAAAACTTATTTTGGAAGAAAAAGAGCAGTAGACGGGATCACCTCAAAAAATGGGAACATAAAAAAACAGGCTAACAGAATGGCTGTAAATACAGTTATCCAGGGAACTGCAGCGGATATTCTGAAAAAAGTAATGATAGAGATAGATAAAAAAATCGGAGATAGAAAAGATATAAAAATGAATCTTCAAGTTCATGATGAACTGATTTTTGAAGTTAAAGATGAGAGTGTAGAAAAATACGCAGATATAATAAAGGATATAATGGAAAACAGCATAAAATTCAAAAATGTCAAACTAGAGGCAAATATTGCCCACGGGAAAAACTGGGCAGAAGCTAAATAAAAAAGGGGGGGGAGATGTCATATACTCACATGGTAAAAGAGGAGGTATTGAAAAAAGAGATAAAATCTCCTTTGGAGAAATTTTTGGAGATATACTCCTTTTTAAAGGGTAAAAATTCAATTTTAGAAGATAGAATAGAGATAAAACTTGAGAATAGAGAGATAGCGGAGAGAGTCTATGAATTTTTAAGAGAGATTACTCAGATGAAGATTTTTATAAAGTACTCTGTGAGTAGAAGACTAGGAGAGCACAATGTCTATACTATAACCCTTCCCAAACAAAAGGGCTATGCTGATTTTATAAATAAGCTTAATAGATATGATAATATCGAGCTTGCTGCTTATGATGAAAAATTTAAGGGCTTTTTAAGAGGTCTTTTTTTAAGCTGTGGATATATAAAATCTCCTGATAAAGAGTATGCAATGGATTTTTTTATCGACAGTGAAGAAATTGGAGAAAAACTATATAAGACTTTAAAAAAGAAGGATAAGAGAGTCTTTAAAACCAAAAAAAGAAATAAATCTCTTATATATCTCAGAAATTCTGAAGATATCATGGACATAATGGTCAATGTGGGAGCTATCACACAGTTTTTCAAATATGAAGAGGTAACTATGATGAGAGATTTGAAAAACAAGACCATAAGAGAGATCAACTGGGAAGTAGCCAATGAAACTAAGACTCTAGATACTGGAAAAAAACAGATAAAAATGATAAAATACATAGGTAAGAAAATAGGACTAAATAATCTGACTGGAGTTCTTGAGGAAGTTGCTTTTTTAAGACTTCATAATCCTGAAAGTTCTCTTACAGAACTTGCAGAGATGGTAGGAATATCCAAATCTGGGATAAGAAACAGATTTCGTAGAATAGAACAGGTTTACAATGAACTGATAGAAAAAGAAAAAACCGGAGAGAAACAAGAGTGAGGGGCTATGAAAATAATAGAGAATATATTTACAACAGAGGAAAAGTTCCCAAATACATATGTAGCTATAGGTTCTTTTGACGGCATACATTCAGGACATAAAGAGGTTATATGTTCTGCAGTCAAAAGGGCAAAGGAAAAAAATGGCAGGTCGGTTGTATTTACCTTTGCCAATCATCCCATGGAGGTTGTGGATAAAAGCAGAGCTCCTAAACTGATAAATTCAAAAGAGGAAAAGATTCATATTCTAGAGGACATGGGAGTTGATTACGTAGTTTTTCAACCCTTTGACAACGAGTTTTCCACAATGGCTCCTTTTGATTTTGTAGAGGATGTACTAAAAGAAAAATTAAGTGCAAAGGAGATTTTTGTCGGTTTTAACTTTTCTTTTGGTGAAGGGGGAGTGGCCAAGACCGATGATCTCATAGAACTAGGCAAGGCAGTGAATATAAAGGTAAACAAGATACCGCCTGTAAAAATAAATGACCGTGTAATAAGTTCTACTCTTATAAGAAAACTTATCACAAAGGGTGATTTAGATAGAGTGAGGGAATATCTTGGATATCCGGTTTTTATAATAGGAGAAGTGGTTCACGGCAAAAAATACGGGAGAAAAATGGGCTTTCCTACAGCAAATTTGAGTATACTTAATAAAGTATACCCGCCTTTTGGGATATATGGGGCCTCTGTGAGGATAGAGGGAGACGAAAAAGAATATGATGCTGTGGTGAACATAGGGAGAAACCCGACTTTAAAGCCAGGAGAGCAGAGTATAGAGGTACATATTCTTGACTTTGATGAATACATCTATGGAAAAAAGCTTTATGTAAAACTTGTAAAGTTTTTAAGAGAGGAAAAAAGATTTTCATCTATGGATGCGCTAAAGAAAGTTATAAGAAATGATGTCTTGACATGGAAAAGTTATTTGGAAGAGGGAACCTATGAATAATGTAACTCTTAAAATTGATAATTTTGAGGGACCATTGGACCTTTTACTTCATCTGATTGATAAAAAAGAGTTGGAAATAGCAAAGATAAAGATATCTCAGCTTATAGATGAGTATCTGAGTTTTTTATCAAATTTAAAAAGAGAAAATTTAAGTATTAAAGTTGAATTTCTCATAATAGCCAGTGAACTTTTGGAAATAAAGGCTCTTTCCATACTGAATATGAGGGAGAGGGAAAAACGGGAAGAGGAGTTAGGAAAAAGACTTCAGGAATATAAATTTTATAAAGATATAACAGTTAAAATAAGAGAATTAGAAAATGAATTTAACATCCCCTATACCAGAGAAGAGGGTAAAAAAATAAAAAAAACCCCTTCCCTAGAGTTTGATCTAAGCAGACTTTCAATAATGGATATATTCAGGGCCTACAGCAATTACCTTGAAGAAGATGTGAGAGAAACTCTAGAAATTAATACAGAGCAAAAATATTACCTTCAGGAAGAGATGAAAAAAATAAAAGAGTTTTCTTCTGAAGAAAAAACTAATTTTAAAAAAATCTTCGAGAAGGCAGAAAACAGGGTGCATCTTGTATATATCCTTCTTGCAATTTTAGAATTATACAAAGAAAATTTAATAGAGATAGAAGGGGAAACCCTGAAAGTATTTAAATAAGTGGCAAGGTTCTTGTCACTTTTTCTATGATTACTATAAAAGATGATGGTGATGAAATGTTTAGAAGTGGAATAATGATAATGATAATAACCATGGCAAGCAGAATTTTAGGGCTGGTCAGAACGGCACTGATAGCCTACTATTTTGGAGCCAGTAAATTTACAGATGCTTATTTTAGTGCCTTTAAAATAAGTAACCTGTTCAGACAGCTTCTAGGAGAGGGGGCCTTAGGAACTGTTTTTATACCTGTATATAACGAAAGAGTGGTCAAACACGGAAAAGAGTCTGGAAAACAGCTTATTTTTTCCATATTAAATCTTCTCTTTGTGGGGACATCAATTATCACATTGTGCATGATAGTCTTTTCCAGTCAGATCATAGATATAATAGTAATGGGATATCCTCTAGAAACCAAGGTTATCGCAGCCAGACTTCTAAAAATCATGTCGGTTTATCTTGTGTTCATAGGAATGTCAGGAATGATATGTGCCGTTTTAAATAACTTTAAACAGTTTGCAGTACCTGCTGCAACATCCCTTCTTTTTAACATTGCCATAATCATATCTGCCGTATTTTGGGGAAGATCTGTGGGAATAGACGCCCTTGCAGCAGGGGTTGTTGTAGGTGGGATGCTTCAGCTGTTTATAGTCTTGCCTAGCTTTCTAAAAATTGTAAAAAAATATGAATTTACCATAGATCTAAAAGATCCATCACTGAAAAGAGTTTTTTATCTTATTTTGCCGATGCTTCTGGGGATATTTGCAAAGCAGATAAACAGCGTAGTGGATCAATTTTTTGCATCTTACCTGAAATCTGGCGGGGTAACAGCCCTAGAAAATGCAACGAGGCTGTATAATCTGCCCTTAGGAGTCTTTGGGATATCTATTGCTACAGTTATCTACCCTAGCATGTCTAGGGCCATAGAGAGAAAGGCATTTGATGAGGTAAGGGAGAGGCTTGGTAAGGGGTTAAATGTTCTTTTGTTTCTTATAATACCATCCATGGCAGTACTTACAATATATTCTAAAGATGTTATATCTCTGGTGTTTTCATATGGTAGGTATGGAGAAAATGCAGTAACGGTGACTTCCCAGTCATTATTTTATTACTCGGTGGGACTTTATTTTTATACTGCCATCCATCTTCTTAGCAGGGCTTTTTACGGGATGAAAAATACAAAAGACCCGGTGAAGTTTTCCATTTGTTCTATAATACTCAATATAATTTTTAATGCCCTTCTTATACAGAAACTTCAGCACAGGGGACTTGCTCTTGCCACATCTATTGCATCAGGAGTCAACTTTTTTCTGCTGGTATATTATTTTAAAAAAAAATATATAGGGGTTGATCTCAGAAAGATGGGTGGCTTTTTGGTAAAAATTTTGGCTTCGACTATAATAGCTATATTTGCAAGTTATTTTATAGATATTATTTTGATCAAGCTTATGATTTTTTCTCTTGTTTATCTTGCTCCCTGGGCAATACCACTTAAAAGGAGGGGAATAGATGTATTCTAATGAACTCTCTACATCAACTAATTATAAGGTTTATACCCCAAAAGAGATAGCAGATGAAATGGCAGAGAAATCCTTGGAATTTTATTTTGACGGAGAGTATACAAAGGAGAAAATAGATAAGCTTCGAATTGCAGATATATCCTGTGGAACGGGGAACTTGCTTCTAGCCGCCCTTGAAAAGGTGATGGAGATTTCAAAAAAGATATACGGTGAGTATAAATACAATCCTAAATGGATAGAGGGATATGATATCGATATGGAGGCTCTAGAAAAATTTAGAATTCGTAGTCGAATTTTATTAAAAAAATATGGAGTGAGAGGAGAAATATCAACATTTTGCAAAAATGCTATAATATATTCCAGTGAAAAAAAATATAAAATCATACTGGGAAATCCTCCATATTTTGGAGAAAAAAATAATAAAGAGATATTTCAGGAATTGAAAAAAAATGATTTTGGGAATAGATATTATGAGGGTAAAATGGATTATTTTTACTATTTTATTGAGAAGGGAATAGATCTTCTAGAAAATAGAGGAATATTATCTTATATAACCACAAATTACTGGCTTAAAGCAGACCATGCTAGCAAACTGCGAGAAAAGGTAAAAAATGAGACAGACTTCAAATATTTAAATAATTATAATATTTCAGTTTTTAAAAATGCACCTGGACAGCATAATTTTGTTTTTTCTCTTGAAAAGTCAAAAAAAAATGATGAATTTGAATTTATAGATGAAAATAAAAAATATATTTCAAGAAATTCTCTTATTTATAACGATGTTGGGAAAATAATATTAGCTTCACAAGAGGAACTGAAAAATCTAAAAAAAATATATAATAACAGAACTCATATACTAGGGGAACTTCTCAATATAAATCAAGGTATTGTCAGCGGATGTGATAGAGCATTTGTATTTAGAGAGTATCAGGAAAAATTTTCTCAGTATTTAAAACCATTTTATAAAAATAAAGACATTCATAAATATGTAGTGGAGGAATCTAGTGAATTTTGGATACTTTACATGAATAAATATACCGAAGTTAATGAGAGTGTTTTAGATCATCTGGCAAAGCACCGAGAAAAATTAGAGTCTAGAAGAGAAGCTAAAAATAAAAAGATAAACTGGTGGGAACTTCAGTGGGCACGGGACAATAAAATTTTTGAACAGCCAAAAATAGTTGGGCGTCAAAGAAGCAGAGATAATAAATTTGCCTATACGGAAAAGGAGTTTCACGGGAGTGCAGATATCTATTATCTTACTAAAAAATCCGAGAAGATAAATCTTTTATATATTTTAGGTTATTTGAATTCTAGTTCTTTTTACAGTTGGTTTAGATACAATGGCAAAGTAAAAGGATATAATCTTGAATTGTATTCTACTCCCCTGAAAGAAACGCCTATTTACTATCCAGATGACCTAGATAAAATTCATTATATTGAAACACTGGTAAAAAAACAGATAGTAAATTATGATGAAAAAATTCAAAATAAAATAGATGAATACTTTAGAAGTCCATATTAAAAAAGGGTGCCGAGGCACCCTTTTTAATATTTTAAGATATTTTGACTCCCTTGATATCGTCTAAGTCAAATTTTAATGAGAAGAAAATTTGAGATTTCTCGGAACATCCTCTTTCACTTGCTTGCTTGATATCGCCAATATCCATATCTAGAATATCACCCTTTTCAAAACTTCTTAATTTACAATTTCTACATTTTTCTAGTGCAGGATTATAACAACCGTAGCCCTCCAAAAGAAGATTGTTGTTCTCAATAAGATATACAATTCTTGCTTCCCGATCGAAATCTCTTGGAAAATTGATGCTTAAAACCATTTGTCCCTCCTTTTCATATAACCTATTAAGTTATTACCCCATAAACTAAATTTTCCTTCATTTTTAATAACTTTTTTTCAGAATTTTTAATCAAGGGCAGTCAAAACGTTTTTGGGGAAAATAAGACACTTAAAGCAACGTAAGACATGGTATTATCGGCATGAATAGGACACTAAACAACTATCTAGCAGGGAGCTGGAAAAGACTAGTATCTCTCTACAATAAGCGAGTAATAAGACTTTTTAGTCTCACCTGTGGTTATGTCTAGTATCTCGGGTTCGTGTTCTGTTACTTTAAATTTTTGAAGGTGTTCTTTTATATCTTCAGCTTCGAAGATATGAGGCTCTAACTCGACTCTTTCATCACTTTGGAACCGTATGATAATTTCCTTGTTGTTCACCATACACCTTTTGGATTCTGGTTTTAATAACTCATATCCAAACTTCTCAAGCTGACTATTCAATTCATCTATTAAAGCCATATTCAACACCCCCTTTTATATAAGCTTTCTCCACGAAGATTAATTTTCCTTTAAAAAAATAAAAAACCTGTCTAAAAAATATAGAGAGGTTTTTATGGTTAAATTATTCATTTCTTAGGGCATCTATAGGGTTCATATGAGCAGCTTGTCTAGCGGGATAAACTCCAAAAACAAGTCCTATTAAAGTGGATATAAAAACGGAGGCAACAGTAATATTTATAGAGAGTATAGGCTCTATACCTGAAATTATACCAAAAATCTCCGAGACAGCAAATCCAATAAAAATACCGATAGCTCCTCCTGATAAGGAGAGAACGATAGCCTCGGTCAGGAACTGAAAAAGGATATCACGATTTTTTGCCCCTATAGCCTTTCTGATACCTATCTCCTTTATCCTTTCGGTGACACTTACAAGCATTATGTTCATTACTCCTATCCCTCCCACAAGAAGGGAGATAGATGCTACGAAAGTGACAAATATATTGAGGGTGGATAAAACTTCGTTAAAGGAACTTCCACGGGAGACTCTTTCCTCATACTCATATATATCGGTGACATTTTTGTTTTCAAGTTCTGTGATGATATTCGAGAGTAAGGTCTGTGAATTTGATGGATCAGAAGCTTTGACCAGTATAGAGGAATACTCATCAGTTCCCAGTATTCTCTCTGCCACAGGAAGAGATATCCTACCAAATGCAGGTAAAAATCTACTTAGACCCAGTTGGTTCATACCTGCATCAGGATGTAAAAATATACCAACAATTGTAAAAGTATTTGTCTTATTAAGTGATCTAAATTCAACAGTAATTTTTTCCCCCAGAGGGTTGCTATTTTCAAAGATTTTTCCCGCAGTAATATTATCTATCACAATAACTGGGACTTTTTCTTCATATTCACTTGATAAAATTGGTCTTCCCATTGTATAAGTCAGTTCCTCTATGATCTCATATTCTGGAGTAGTTCCAAAAATAGCCCCACGAAGGTTTTGGTTTTTAAGATTTTTGTAATCGACTCTTTCAAAGACGTAGGGAGATATTGCTTCTAAGTTTTCGGTATTTTTGAGAAGAGATACGTCACTGCTGTTTAGGGCGAAGGCACTTCGGTAATTTTCATGTTCATCATCGGTTGAAACTTCATAGACACCGAATCCACTTTTTGCAAGAGTCCCTGTTATTTTTTTCTGTCCGCCTTTTCCGATGGCTGACATTGCAATTACAGAAGAAATTCCGATTATAATTCCCAACATAGTGAGAAGGGATCTCATCTTATTTGCAGTGAGTGATTGAATCGAGCTTTTAAAGGTCTCTATAAAATTCATGGTCAATCACCTCGTCTTTGATTAATTTTCCATCTTTAAAACGGATTATTCTTTTACAATGAGCAGCTATACCGTCTTCATGGGTGACCATCACGATGGTCACGCCTTTTTGATTGAGTTCTTTAAATATAGTAAGAACCTCTTCTTCAGATTTTGAATCTAGGTTACCAGTTGGTTCATCTGCCAAGATTATATTGGGATTTGTTACCAGAGCCCTTGCCAGGGCAGCCCTTTGCCGCTGTCCACCGGAGAGTTCATTTGGCCTATGATCTATCCTCTCTCCTAGTCCTACATCTTCTAAGGCTTTTACAGCCATCTCTTTTCTCTGGTGTAAATGCACTCCTGCATAAACAAGGGGTAAAGCCACATTTTCCCAGGCTTTCAGTTTTGGAAGAAGATTAAAAGACTGAAAAACAAAGCCGATTTTTTTATTTCGTATTTCAGCAAGCTGATCGTCATCAAGATCCTCTATATTGACTCCAGATAATTTGTATTCTCCCACAGATGTCTGATCGAGACAGCCAAGTATATTCATCATGGTGGATTTACCACTTCCGCTAGGTCCCATTATAGCTACAAATTCTCCTTCCTTCACAGTGAAGGATACATCATTTAGAGCCTTCAGTGAGATGTCACCTGTTATATATGTTTTTTCGAGGTGGTTTATTTCAATTACATTTTTCCTGGAAGAATATTTCATATTACACTCCTAAACCTTTCTCTTTTTTTTGAGGTTATTAACACCGATTTTTACATCAGTCCCGTCTTGAAGACTCTGATCTGGATCTTTTAAAATTGTTATGTTTTCCTCTAGACCTTCAACAGAAACGACACTGCTGTTATTCAACTTTAAAGTCACATATTTTTTTCTTATGGTAGAATCGGGCTTAAGCTCAAAAACATAGTATCCATTGCCGTCCTCTAGGACTGACATTCTCGGGATAGATATACTGTCCTTATCTACATAGGAGATTATCTCAACCTTTACATTGAATCCAGGACGTAGTTGTGAAGGGATATTATCTAGAGTTATCTCCACTTCTACATAAGCCTCAGTAGTGCTAGAAGAGGATGAGCTTTGACTTGATGAGTTTGAACTTGTGGCCGTAGAAAGAGTCGAGATCTTGCTGACCCTTCCGTTAAATACTTCCTTATAGGCTTCTGGAGCTATTCTTACAGGTTGTCCTAAGGATATCTCGTTTATGCTATATTCTGGCACCTCTGCTACGATTATCATATCTGACAGGTCTGCTATTTCAAAAAGTTCTACCTCTGTGTTTACTCTGTAGTTTTCCTCGGCGATCATTGAAATAATAGTTCCGTTAAAGGGACTTTTTATTTCGCCTAGCATCTTAGAAAGCTCCTCTTTAAAATCCTCGATTTTTAACAGAGAAGTTTCAATATCAAACTGAAGGTCTTCCACCTCTACCTTAGATGCCCCTCCTATTTTGAGCAGTTCCTTGGCATTTTCCAGGTCTCTTTGAAGTTTTTTTAAAGAGATCTCCTCTTGTTTTAAATTTCTGATAACAGTGTTTTTGTCCTCAGAATCAAAGGTCATAATTGTCTCACCGATTTTTACATAATCTCCTTCACTGTAGTAAACTTTGTCTACTTTTAGACTCCGATCTGCATAGACAAGCTTGGTATCTCTAGCTTCTATGACGCCGTCTGCCTCTACTATTTTTTCAAAGTCTGCTTTTTTGACTTTATAGACAGAATAAGTTCTTTTAGTGTCCTCAGAAAGAAGAGTTTTTTTATAAAAGATAAAACCTGTTATTCCCAAGATGAAAATAAATATTGCAATAAGTATCTTTTTTAGATTCATAGTTACCTCCTGTACTTTATTTCGTAGATAAGGGCATTTAATTCATTTCTTTTTCTTTGTAACTCGATGAAATTTTCTACATACTCATCATATTTTTCAGCATAATTTATGTATGAGTCGCTTCCCTGTTCATATTTCATTTTATAAATTTCATACTTCATCTTAAAAAGCTCATTTTCTCTTTCTAGATTTTGAAGGTCTTTAACAAGGTTATAGTATTGATTTTCAAAATCTTTTCTCAGGTTTTTACTATTTTCTATCTCTCTGTTTTTTTCAAGTTCTAATTCTTGAATTTCAACTTGGTAGAGATTACTGGTGTCGTCATACTCAAAAAGAGTTTTGCTGAGTTCTAAAGAAACAACCCATCCGTCGCTCACAGTGTCATAAAAGGTCCCTGCAGTCAAACTTGGCCATTTGTTCTCATATTTTGAATATTTATAATTTTCTTTGGATTTTTCTATCAAAAGCTTGGAATTTTCGACAGTTCTTTCCCCTATACCATTGAAGTCTTCTTTTTCCAAATTTGGAATTTCTTCTAAGTTTTCGATTTCCTCTCTACGGGTATCGACCTTATATAGATCATAAAAATCAATTTTCAGTTTCTCCATATCTTTTTTCAGTTGCTCTATATCAGATATTGAATTCTCTACTAACATCTCAGAATATCTATAGTCAAATTCAGTACCTGTGCCTATCTCCACCTCTTTTTTCAGGTTTTCCATATCCTTAACCAGCCTCGGATGAAGTTTCTCCTTTAGCTCAAGTTCTAGTTTTTTATCCATATAATTTTGGTAGAGTTTTATAAGTCCTAGGACCTCTTCTTCGATAGTTTCTTCCTCAAGATTTAATCGGTATTGTCTGTCATAGGAAAAAACAGCTGAGCTATATTTTTTCTCGCTATAAAAAATATCCTTTAAATCTTTTTCCACACCAAAAAGTTCCTCTTCACTCTCTCCATCCTCATGGTCAAATTCGGCATAATATTTAAAAAAATCATAGGTGGCAGTAAAGGTGCTGTCAAACTCCTTGCCGTCATCAGAATCTGAATAATCGGACTCTGCTTCTAAATCTATCCCGTCTCTATTGATTCTGTCTATTTTTATCTTTTCAATTTCTAAACGATTTTCTTCAAACTCTTTGAATTCTTTGGAATAGCCTCGTTTTTCTACATCTTTTATCATCTCATCCAAACTTAATCCGTAAGAATGGAGTGACAGTATCATAGAAAGAGAGAGGATTGTTAGTTTTTTCAAAATAGTACCCCCTGTTGTTGGACTTGAAAAATAGAGCTATGAATATTTTCCCATAGATAGCAGCATTTTATATTTTTCTTTTTGGTTTCATAAAAAATTCTAATTCATTTTATATTTAATTTATTAGAAAGTAAATTCGATATTTTGTTTTTTCAAAACAAAAATTTAATTTCGTTCGCATTTTTAATTTGATCTAAAAATTTTTTACAAATTAGTTTACTTATTTATTGTGTCGGCAATGTGACAACAAAAAGAAATACCGTCTATATAACCTTTTCTTGGTTTAGTTGTGAAGCCAACTAAATTATATTAATAAAACTTTAGCATGGTTCAGGTGAGTAGTCAATAATTTAACTTTTTTAAAACCCTTTTTTATATAAATTTAATAAAAAAAAGAGCCATTAGGCCCTTTTAGATAGAATAGTATATAGATAGGTAGTTCAATACACTGCCTCCAATGACGAAAAGATGCCATATTACATGGGTGAACTTTATCTTTTTGAGGAGATAAAATATTGCTCCTAGGGAATATGTTATACCACTTGCTAAGAGAAGATTCAGGGCTTCGGAGTTGAGATTTGTCTTTAGATTTTTAAAGACAAATATTATCATCCATCCCATAAAGAGGTAGATAAGTGTAGAAACAAAGGTAAACCTGCCTGTAAATTTTATTTTGAAAATTATCCCTATCACTGTGAGCATCCACTGTATAGCTAGTAGTATCATCGCTACTTTACCCTTGACTACTGTTAGGAGATACGGAGTATAAGAGCTAGAAATAAGTATGTATATTGCAGAATGATCAAATATCTTAAAAAGCTTTTTTGTTTTTCCAGGCTGCAGAATATGGTAAGTGCCTGACATAGAGTATAGCAGTATAAGTGCGGCACCAAATATACTAAAGCTGACAAGATGGGCCGTAGTTCCAAAATTTAATGCCCTGAATATGAGGAGTACAAGACCGTATACTGCTGTCAGAGCCCCGAGATAGTGGGTTATTGAATTCATATATTCTTCTAATTTATTATGATCTGTCATGGCTGATTCCTCCATTTAAATATTATATAAATCTATTGTATCACATTCTTGACTAAAATAGTTGGGAATACATTAAAAAAATTATAAATTTTTTTTAATGTAAAATGACTAAATGTTTAAAAAAGGTTGAATATTGTATATTTTTTTATTATAAGCAATTTAATTTAACGATAATGAGTAAAATTCTACTTTAAAAAGTGTGAATGTCATAATAAGATAACGGGTGTTATAAAGGTTTAAAATGCTTCTAAGCACCATAAAATATGGTTTAGAAACGGTCTGATGTTTTTCTTATCAAACCGGTAAAGTTTGACTTTTTTTTTAAAAGTATATATACTCTTTTTAGGAAGGGTCTAACAAAATTTAAATTTGAGGAGGTATAAGGTGAAAGTAAGAATTAAAAAGATTCTAGAGGAAAAGGGAAGATCGATTTACTGGCTAGCAATCCAGTGTAATGTTACATATAAAAGTATGTTCAACCTAGTTAATAATAAAACATCTTCTGTTAAGTTCATGCTTCTAGAAAGAATATGCAATGTATTAGAAGTGACTCCTAATGATATCTTTGACTTTGAAAATTAAAAATGGGGCCAAAAGCCCCATTAACTTAGATGCATACTTGAGAAAAATATTCCATTTGATCTTTTTTTCCTGCATACCGGGCACAGCTTGTTATAGGGAACTCCTTTACTATCCAATTCACTTTTAAAATTTTTCTTACATTTCAAACATGTTATAGCTCTAGATTTTGTTTTAGTCTCCATCAGCATATCCCTCCCATTTTAAAACACAATAAATTATTTGTTAGACGAACTTTTAATAAAAAAAGTTTATTTTTTTACACTTTGTTTATTAAGTCCTATAATTTATTAATATTAAAATTTTTGTAAAAAAACAAAAAATAAGATATAATATTCAATATAAAATACTAAAAAGAATAGGAGAGCATCTGTAAATGAATATAGAATTAAAAAAAATAATTTTGAATATAAAAGCTGGACAGGAAAATTTAGAATTTGAAAAACTTTATGAAAATTCATATAAAGAGGCCTTGAAAAGAAAAACACTGAAAAATAAAGAAAAAATACACTGGTCTGGAATATTTCACATAGAAGACGATGAGATTGAGATGGAATTTGCTGTAAATACAAAAGGCAATTATATAACTTATCTCGATCTAGATGGATATTTAAATGGTGAAGTTGCAGAGGTAGATGAAGGAAGCGCATTTCACCTAGTGTCTGAGGGAAGTAATATCTATGAAGCAATCTGCTTTATGGAGATAAAGAAACTAAAAGTTCTTCCGGAAAAAAAACTGAAGGCTTTAGAATACAGTTTATTTCCAAAATTTGCTCAAGGTTTTATAGCAACTGACCTTGCTGGAGACAACAATGTCAGTGAGTTTATGGAGTTATTTGCTCCTGTACTTTCAAATTTAGAACTTATAAAAAAAATAAAGATCAGCTGTGAATGGAGCGAGATTATAGGAGGAAACAGCGAGACCAAAGAAAAACTTGAAAAATTTCTGAAAGACTATGTAGAAAAGGAACTCTTCTTTTTATACTATGATACTGAGTATGGTGAAATGCTCTCTAAAAAAGAGTACAACGAACTTTTTGCTCAGGGTATAAAATATAATCCCAATACCGATATCTTAGACCTTTATGAATAAATATGAATAAACAAAAGAGGCAGGACTGAGCTGCCTCTTTTGTTTATATTATCTTGACTCTGAATATTATTATTTCATCTTTGTCTGGAGTAATATGGATAAAATTAACCGTATCTTCATTTTCATACTGAACTTCATCTAATTTGCAAACAATTTTCGTATCGTTGTCTAAAATCATGATGAAAAGTTTATTGAGCTTTGAGATCTCCTTTACAAAACCTACAGAATCGATCTCTATCAGTTCCCATCTTGACTCTACCATAACTTCTTTATTCAATAGAAGGGTTTTAAGCTTTTCTAATTCCATAGATACACACTCCTTTTCATTATAAGTTTTAATATTCTTAAGATACTAATTTAGTGATAAATTTCAAATATATCAGATCAAAAAAACCATCACTAAGAACACTATTTGACAAGTACAACAGTTATCCTTTTCTGAAAAAGATAGTTCCTTCTATAAAATCATTTTTTGTGATAAAATACTATAAGTGTAAAGGAATAGGGAGGAAAGATATTAGTGAAAAAAAAAATAAAAGAAACAATCGTTGTAGAGGGCAGAGATGACATCACTGCAGTGAAGGCGGCAGTGGATGCAGAACTTATAGAGGTAAACGGATTTGCTGTAAGAAAGAGAACTACACTGGAAAAAATAAAGAATGCACAAGAAAGGACAGGAGTTATAATTCTTACAGATCCTGATTTTGCAGGAGAAAAGATAAGAAAGACCATAGAAAACTATGTCCCAGGCGTAAGTCACGCATATATCGGAAGAAAAGAGGGTACCAGGCTAAAAGATGGGAATATAGGAGTCGAAAATGCTTCTCCGTCGGTTATTATAAGGGCTCTTACTGATGCAAAATGCAAGTTGGTAGAAAGAAATGATATATTTACTCCCATGGATATGATAAAGTATGGCCTTACAGGGGGAGATGCCTCTAAAGGCAAGAGGCAGAAAGTGGGTGTGAAATTGGGTATAGGCTACGGAAACGGTAAGCAGTTTTTAGCCAAACTTAATCACTTCGGTATAACAAAAGATGAATTTCTAAAGGCAATGGAAAAATAGGCTCGCAACAGGAGCCTATTTTTTATTTTTATTTTTTTTAATCTTCTCTTTCTTTTTATGTTTTATTTTATCCTTCTCTGTTTTTTTCAAATCCTCTATAATGTCTTCCATCTCTCTTCTACTCATAATTTTCTCCTCTCGAAATTAGATCCTTTAATACCTTATTTGATAATAAATAAATATTCCTTTTACATTATAAAGAGGAAAAACAGCAAATAGAAAAAACATTATTAATAGAGAAGTATAGAGGAGGGATAAATATGTTTACAGAAAAAATTATTATAAATAAGGGAGCAGTGTATCTACTTTTTGATAAAGATGAAAATTTTATTGGAAGAGCCTTTATAGAGGATTTAAGTGGAAATCCCATCAAAATATTTACTTATGTCGGTAGAAAGTATGAAAAAGAGTATGAGGAGATTGCAGGGTCAATTTCTAAAGCCTTGAGAGAGGATTATATAGGAAAAAGTAAAATAAAAATGGAATTTTTACTAAATTTCCTTGCATCCGATGCTACGAGGACTGTTATTCTTGACTAGGAATTTATAAAAAAGCTCAAAATACTAAAGCTGGGAATTATAGATAAGTATTTAAAAAGCTTCATAAAAAAAATCCCCTGTAATTATTAGACAGGGGATTTTTTCCAAATCAATAAAGAATCAGCATTCTTAATTACTTATGTAATCTTCAAAATCTTGACAAAACTCTTCTTCACTCTCTTCAGAAAGTGACTCAAGGATAGCTTCTTTGCAATTTTCCAGCTTCAGGTGATAAGGAAGTGGTGTCTCATTTAAAAACTTAAAGTCCATATCTTTTAATATAGGAAGAAAAAGATAAGGAAGCGGTCTGTCAAACTCTGAAAAATAAGAGTGTGAGCCAAATGATCCTCCCTGTTTTGATGCTTTATTTATCTCTCTGGCATATTTAGTGTGATTGGAGCAGTCATGGACGAGCATATCCCATTTTTCCTCAGAAGCCATTTTCATAAGTTTGCATGTGATTTTTCTAGACCACATAGGTGAAAGATAGCCATTTTTGTAGACATAAAATTTTTCTCCAATATAGTTGTTTATATTGTCTGGACCGATATGAAATTCTGCACAGTTGATAAAATCTAGACCGATAGAAAGAATTTCTTCTTTTTTTCCTATAAAACTATCATAGAATTCAGGAGTCATTGGAGTTTCTATCCCAACAGCTTTAAAATATTTTTTGGCTGTTTTCATGGCCTCTATAACTTTATCAGAGCAGTTGGAGGCACCTAGATTAAATCTCAACTCATCTAGTCCACTTTCTGAAAGTTTTTTTAAATTTTCATCTGTGCAGAGTACTCCGTTGGTGTACATGTGCTGATGGATTCCAGCATTATTAAATTTTTTCACAACAGAATAATATTCTTCTATCTCCATAAAAGGCTCTAAATAAACGTAAGCAATACCACTGGGTTTTTTCTGAATGGAAAGGAGGAGATCGATATCATCCTCTTCATAAAGATTATCCCCTATATCCCACATCCCCTCTGGGATCTGTTCTACATCATCCATAGAATCGTGATAATAGCAGAATTTACAAGTGAGGTTGCAGGTATGTGTCTTCCTAATCCCTCCTAGTCCGTCACCGAAAAGACATGATAGACACCCTTTGGGAAAGTTCTCTTCTTCTCCCACATAGTATGTTCTGCCTTTTAAATCTTTAAGTTCAGGAATACTCTCCTGAAGTTTTTTTATCTCACTCATATAGCTTTTTTCGATCTGCCTCATGGTGGATCTTATTATATTGTTATATTCTCCAAAGACCTGCTTACTGTCGCTAGGTATTTCAGATAAAAATTCAAACCACTCTAAAGCCTCTTTTTTACTAATATTCATATTTTCCTCCAAAACTTAAATACAGGGTTATCTAGTTATATTATCATTTAACTTTTACTATTACAATGAAAAACTTTATCATATCATTCATTACATATGTTGTAATACTAATAAAAATGGTGTTTACAGAATTGAAATCAAAAATAAATATTTTAAAAAAATTGAAGGATTAAATTAAAAAATGTGGTATATGTATAGTGACTTAGGTAAGTATGGATTTTTTTAACATAAGGAGGAGAGAAAATGAGAAAGAAACTATTAATAGGAGCTTTTATAGCTGTTGCGGCTATGGCAAGTGCAGCTGAGTTAGAATTGAAATTGGGTGCTGATTTATACAGGGATTTGACAAAAGATGCTACAGGACACAATCCTGTTAGGACATATCCTGGAGGATCAGCTGGATTGGAATTATTGGTTAACGAGGACTCACCTTTTAGATTTGGTATAGGTGCTGAGGCTAAGAGTTCTGTAAAAGGAAGCAATAACTATGATGCACACTATGCTTTCCCTCTATACGCTGTGGGAAAATATGATGTAGCTGATACATGGTATCTAGTAGGTAGAGCTGGATATGCCTTTGCAAGTGAGGGATCAGGAGACGGAATAGATGATGCTCATGGAGGAGTATATGGTGCTCTAGGTGTAGGTAAAGAATTTATGGATGAAAGATTCAACATTGAGTTAATGTATGAGGCTATGGACTATGACTATGATACTGATTTTGACACCAACGAAGACGGATACTATGGTGTTGTGGCCCTTAAATTTGGTGTTAAATTCGGAGGACCTTCACCTGCTGTAGTGGCTCCTGTACCTATGATGGTAGAGAAGCCAGCTCCGGTTATGAAACCTGAGCCCGCTCCAGTAGTTGAAAAACCAGTTCCGGTTATGGAACCTGAGCCTGTTACAATGATTCCTGAAGAGGGATTAAAATTAAGAGAGCTTTTCTCAGTAAACAGCTATGAAGTAAGTGGTGCAGGACTTGCAGAAATAGATGAAATTTCTCAAGTTTTAGAAGGATACAAAGGAACTCTTACTATAGAGGGAAATACAGACTCAACAGGAACTGCAAAGTATAACATGATGTTATCAGAAAAAAGAGCAGAAGCTGTAGCAAATGTGTTTAAGGCAAGACTTGAAGGTGAAGAGATAGAGATAGTTTCAAAAGGATTTGGAGAGGAAAACCCATTGGTTCCTAACACAACTCCAGAGGCAAAAGCCCAAAATAGAAGAGTAGAAGTGTTCTGGGCTCCAGCAGAATAACAAACAAAAAAAGGCTGCGGAAGCAGCCTTTTTTTGTTTGTTATACATCATATTAGTTCTAATTTTTCCAGTCTCTATTTCTATATTTTTTATTTCTTTCATATTTTTTAGCCTGTCCGTGAGGAAACTTGTTGTGAGATCTATGATAGTTATTGATAACTACAACTTTTTGAGGTTCTCTAGATCTGTTTTTATATTTCTTACTATATCTAGGCTTCTCATACTTGTGTACCACTTTTTTCACATATCTAGGCTTCTCATACTTGTGTACCACTTTTTTTACATATCTAGGCCTATTGTATACATGTACCTCTTTTTCAATATACTTAGACCTAGGCTCGTGGTATCTTTGGTGGTATCCATCATTGACACTGAGAGATACAGAAACATCGGCACCTCCCCTGTGACCATCTCCAAGGTTTAGAGACAAACTTCCGCTATCTGCAAAGGTTAGAGTGGATATAAATACAAATCCTATCATCAGTAATTTTTTCATTTTTATTCCTCCTTTGATCTATAAATTTTCTATAACTTAGTCTACTCATTTACTGTGACGGCAATGTGACAATAAAAAGAAAGATAAGTTAGTTTAAAGAAAGCCGGTATTAAAGTAGAGGAATAAGAAATAAAAATTGGTATTTATTTGAAGAGGCTAGCTTTGGGCACCTAATGATGAAATGTGGTGATTGTTTATGGAAAGACTGGAAAAATATAAAAAAGTACTAAAACTAGCCCTGCCAGCAGTGGGGGAAATGCTCCTATACATGCTTATATGGACAGTGGATACTCTAATGGTTGGGAAATATGGTGGGAGAGTGGCAGTAAGTGCGGTTGGACTCTCAGGTCAAATATTGTATACAGTTTCTGCTATATTTTCTGCTATGGGTATAGGGGTTGCTCTCACTTCCCTTGTCTCTAAGAAAATTGGAGAGAAAGAGACTGAGGAGGCCAACATCTATGGAAGTATAGGATTTTTTATGGGGGCATCCATATCATTGATTTTAGGAATTTTATTTTATACTCTTCCTCAGGAATTCTTGAAGTTTGCAAATGCCAGAGGAGAGGTTTTAGTACTAGGAAGCATATATTTAAAAATAAGCTCTTTTGCACTTTTGATGACAATCTGGAGAGGACTCTTAAATGGAATTATAAGAGGGGCCCAGAATACAAAGATCCCTCTATATACAACTGCTGTGATGACCGTAGTTAATTTAGGATTGGATTATCTCCTCATATTTGGGAAAATGGGTTTCCCTGAAATGGGAGTAAGGGGAGCAGCCATAGCAACTGTAGCAGCAAATTTAGTGGGCTTTTTATACACCATATTTTATCTTCAAAGGCATTCCTGCATCAGCTTGGGGGCCTGCATGAGCATAAAGAGCAGTCACCTTGTGTATGTAAAAGAGAAATGGTGGGAAATAATGAGAATTGCCCTCCCTGCATCATTTCAGGAGGGAGCCATTAGTATCTCAAGGCTTGCCGCAGTATTCATGATAATGATTTTAGGAGAGACGGCATTTTCCGCCAATCAGATAGCACTTACGGTAGAATCCATTTCTTTTATGCCTGGCTGGGGATTTGCGGTGGCAGCTACCTCCCTTGCAGGGCTGAAAATGGGCGAAAAAAATTACGAAGAAGCAGAAGATATGATAGGAATAAGCCTTCATATGGGAATTGTTGTGATGGGGCTTATCGCCTTTTCCTTTGTACTTTTTCCAGAATTTCTCATATCTCTTTTCATAAAAGTTGAAGAAAAAGAGGTCATCGCTCTAGGTGCAACATGCCTAATGATAGCTTCTTTAGAACAGGTCCCCCTGGCATATTCCATGATTGTAAGTGGAGCACTGCGTGGGATGGGAGATACCAAGACTCCCTTTTACATATCTGTGTTTTCACACTGGTTTATAAGACTCCCTCTGATATATTATTTGATATATCTTAAAAGATACCCTGTCTATTATGTATGGATTGTGCAGGTATTTCACTGGATTATAGACGGAGGACTTTTGTATATCTTTTATAAAAAGAAAATAAACGCCCTCTTAAAATACAAAGTGAAAAATTAAAATATATATCACAAAAGAAGATAATTTTAAAATTTTACCTTAATTTTAAATTTGTTATTTTATACCAGTTGTACTCAAAAGAAAAGTATCTGAAACAATATTGGAAATATGTTCATTATTGTGAAAAATACTTTTTTTTATACAAAAAATTAATGCAAAAATATCAATAAATTTTAAAAAGGATAAATAAAGCTTCAAATCATATTTTTGTGTTCTTTTGAAGAACTTTTATGGAACGGAAATATACAATTTAATCTTAAAATTTGATTAGGAAATTTAATTCTGAAATTTCCTAATTAAAAATAAACTTTTAAAAGTAAAATATGTAATTTTATAAAAAAATCATTGACCTTTGTCTGAATATGCTATATATTGTATAAATGTAATTTGGGAAAAGAATAATTTGTGTTAATAAAAATACGTTGTTGTTCTATAAAAGACCCGTTCACTTCTTTATTTTAAAGAAAAGGTATTAAAATTAATAAATTTTAAAAAAATTACACAATAATTCAAAAGAGAAAATCTTTAGTTTTAGAATTTTCAATAGGAGGGTTTGTTACTTATGAAAAAAATGTCGTTTTTATGGAAACTAGGGGCTATTTCTTTGGCATGTCCTACTTTATTGTTCGCATCTTCAGATATCCAGACAAATTTGAATATAGTTTGGCTTGGGATAGCAGGTGCTATGGTAATGTTTATGCAGGTGGGTTTTATAGCGTTGGAATCAGGGTTTACCAGAGGTAAAAATGCAGTTAACGTTGCTTCAAAAGGGATACTGGATTTTGCAGTGGGAGCCATACTATATTTTTCCATTGGTTATGCATTTATGTTTGGGGAAGGGAGCTTTATAGGAAGCACTAATTTTTTTCTGACGGACTATATCAGCTCTGGAGACACCTGGGGAATTATGGTTTGGTTCTTTCAGGTAATGTTTGCAGGAGCAGCTGCTACAATAGTTTCAGGTGCGGTTGCAGAAAGAGTAAAACTTTCTGGTTATGTAGTTGCGTGTGCTTTAATAGCAGGTTTCATTTATCCTATATTCGGACACTGGGCATGGAGCGACGGAGGATGGCTTGCTACCATGAATTTTCATGATTTTGCAGGGTCTACAGTAATACATTCACTAGGAGGATGGCTTGCCCTTGCAGGAGCAATAGTTGTGGGACCTAGATTTGGAAAATTTGGAAAAGATGGGAAAGTAAATGCCATACCTGGTCATAACATCCCTCTAGCCACTCTGGGAACTTTTATACTGTGGTTCGGTTGGTATGGTTTTAACGGTGGTTCCACTCTTTTAGGTGATGGATCTATAGCTATAGTTCTCTTGAATACTACACTTGGAGGAGCTGCAGGTGCACTTTCTGCGATGATCTATTCGGTATTCAAGCAGAACAAATTAGTGGATCTAGGTATGACTCTAAACGGAGCTTTAGCAGGATTGGTATCAGTAACAGCAGGGGCAGATGTATTGCATCCTGGGTTTGCAGTACTTATAGGACTTGTAGCTGGAATATTTGTATCAGTTTCAGTTCCATTCTTTGATAAAATAGGTATCGATGACCCTGTCGGTGCAGTCTCAGTGCATGGAGTCAACGGCGCCTGGGGTACCATTGCCGTAGGACTTTTTACAGCAGAGTACAACTTGGTTACACAACTTATAGGATCACTTACTGTATTTGTGTATGCTTTTGGAATAGGAATGATAATGTTTAAACTGATAGATAAATTTATGGGAATAAGAGTAACTGCAAGTGAAGAGTTGGTGGGTCTTGATATTGCAGAGCACGGATATTCAGCTTATCCGGAATTCCCTTCACATTCTGAGGTGTCCCTCTTTAAATAATCAATATTTTAGGGTAGAATTTAAATGAGGATAATATTCTAGGAGGTGTTTTTATGAAAATGTTGACGGCAATAATTAGACCTGAGGGTTTGAATCTTTTAAAAGAGGCCCTGCAGGAAGAAGGAATACACGGTATGACAATAAGTGAAGTAAGAGGATTTGGTAGGCAGCTGGGTAAAAAAGAGATTTTCAGAGGTGTTGAATATCTTGTGGAATTCATCCCAAAACTAAGAATTGAAATCTTGTTGAAAGATGGTGACGTGGAAAGAACCATAGATATTCTGCTAAAAAATCTAAAAACAGGAGAAATAGGTGACGGAAAGATATTTATATATCCTGTGGATGACGTGGTAAGAATAAGTTCTTCTGAAAGAGGGGAAAAAGCTGTATAAATTAAAAGTGGCGGTTGTGAAAAAACTGCCACTTTTTCTATTTAATCTGCAGAAATATTTAAGTTATTTACAAGAACAGAGGGAGCACCCACTGGAGAAAGACCAAATTTCAGATCATCTCCTAATGCATCTATTTCTTTTAAAAGGTCAAAAAAGTTTCCTGAGACAGTTATCTGATTTAATGGACTAGATATTTTACCGTCAGAGATGACAAACCCCTCAGCTGCCAGGGAAAAATCCCCTGAGATAGAATTTAATCCAGAGTGAAGTCCACTTAACGAGGTAATCAATACACCGTTGTCTGATAACTCTAAAAGCTCCTCAAAAAAAGTTTCACCCTCCTTCAGATAGAAATTACTCGGGGATATCCCTAGTGTTCCCTTATAACCACCTTTTGAAGCATTCCCAGTAGATTTTACTCCATCTTTTTTTGCTGTTTTGAGGTTATAAAGATAACTGGTAAGGACACCATTTTTTACTATTTCCTTGTATCTTGTGGGAACTCCCTCAGCATCAAAGGAGGAGGAAGCCATACCATTTTTCATGTGTGGATTGTCTATGATAGTTACTTTTTCACTTGCTATGGAACTTCCTAGCTTTTCTTTAAGTTTGGAGATACCTTTTTGCACATTGTCAGATGAAAATACTCCTGTAAAAGCTCCTAACATATTTGCAAAGGCCTCATTTTTTAGAATAACTTTATATTGTTTTGATTCTATAGATATTGGGTTTAATTTGGAAACTGCATCTTCTACTGCTTCTTTTGCTATAGTATCAGCATTAAATAATGAAAAATTATTGGAAACCCTAAAGCTTGAACCGGATTTGGTGATTCCATTATCTTCTGCAACAACGGAGATATAAATATAGGCTGAGTTTCCTTTTTCTGATAAATTGAGACCCTTGGAATTCTTTATTATTCGGGTTGAAGAACCGTTTCCAAAGACACAATAGTTGACCCTCTTTATTCTGCTATCCATTTCTTTGGTGTTTTTTTCAGTATTCATCAGTAAAGAGATCTTATCCCCTATACCGATTGTTTCTAACGCAGGATTATAAAGCTCTAAATTTGTATATTCTTCCCCGCCTCCGTATATCTCCTCTATATCATCATTCTCGATAATTGCAGCATTTTCAAGGGCTTCTCTTATAAGAAAATCAATTTCTTTTTCGGAAATTGATTCTGTATAGGAATACCCCATTTTTCCGTTTTCCATTACCCTAAAAGATATCCCCTGGGAACTAGAATCAGAATATGAGTCAACTTCCTGGTTAAACACCTTAATAGAAGAACTTTTTGAAGATGTGTAATATATCTCAAAATTTTCGAGACAACGCTCTTTTGCCTTTTTAAAAAGAAGATCAATAAAAATATTTATTTCCATTATTTATTCCTCCAAATTGCATATTTGTTATTTGAACCACTAATTTTTGATACAGTTTAACATACTTTATATATTTTATAATATTTATTTGTGATAAATGCAAATAAAATATGGATTTATCACAATATAAATCCTAATTTAACAACTATTATTATTAAAAACAAAAGAGGCAGAAAAACCCTGTTTAGAGCTTATCTGCCTTATTGCATTTTTTTCATTGCTGTTTAAAAAGATTATTTACCTTTTGGTGTTTTCATGACTTATTTTCATTATTTCAGTTCTGACCTTAGCTTCTAACGAAGCTATCTCATTATTTAGGTTTTCTACTTTCTTCCAGTCAGGACTTTTTTTCAGGAGTTCAGCTTCTAATTCGAGCTGTTTTTTGTTTATATCGAGACCATATTTACTGTATACTTTAAAGCTTTCCTCCTTGATTTTTAGGTATTCTTTCCCCTCTTCAGGTGTAAGTTGCTGAAATCTATGCATACTCATATAGCCAGTTCTGTAAGGCCCCTCATCATAGCTGTATCCCATCATGTGGCTCCCCTGCATCATCCTTCCACCAAAATATCCATGTTCGGTGTTGAGAGATCTTCTCATACCAAAATTCATAAAGATAACGAAAAGTATGAATATCAAAAACAGAGCACCTAAAAATGATAAAAGTTTTCTCATGAGCTTCCTCCTTTTATAAACAAATTCTATATATACTATTCTCTGGCCTTTGAAATAATCCTATTAAAAAATTTTTTTAAAAAAAGGAGGGGAAACAGACAGGAGTATATATTTTTGTAAACTATAGGGGGTATTTTTATGAAAAATATCATCTCTTTCCTGATTCCAAAATTCATTTCTCTTTTCTCATCCTCTAAGATAAGGGAAAGTTGTGATATAAAAAGATTAAAATCAAAATTTGGTGAATCTAATGTTTCAGTAAATGATATCCAGATTGAAATATGTTCAGATGATACCTGGGCAATAGTTCAAGACGGTGTTGAAAAACCCTTTGAAGGAAGGTTTCTATCTATGATAGATGAATCTTTAAGAAAAGATGGAATATCAAAACTGGGGATGAAGAAAAGAGGTCACGTATATTATGATCCTGTCAGAGAGAAATATACAGTTGTAAATTGTTCGAGCCAGTTAGTTTTTATTGGTACAGGGAAAAATATAGATGAGATATCTAAGGTGTTTCGAATAGTAAGGAGATGCAGAAAATAATAAAAAATTAATAAACCTTAAAGCAAGCCAGACATAATAATCTGGCTTGCTTTAAGGTTGTTCTTTTAAAAAAAATACAATGGTTTTTTTAGATTTAAGCTCGTTGCAGTGGTCGCAAAAAAATTGAGTGGAACCACAAGCTGCAAGTATCTCTACTTCTTTTCCACACTTATCACACAAAGCAGCTTTTGTAAAAGTTTTATTACATGTTTCACAGTGATATTTTCCCGTGGAACTGTTTTTAGTTACTTCCTTGCCACAAACAGGGCAGAGGTCTAGTTTATCCATATAATTCTCTCCTTTTCAGATTTTTTGTAGCCTATACCAATTATAAAATTCTTTCATAGAGATTTCAAGTTCTTATTTTTAGAAACTATATTTCAAATTCTAAAAATAAAGTCATAAAATTTGACCCGCCTCTGACGTCATTGATGATCCCTTGGATCCCAGATCTGTGTGAAATTCCTATTCCTGCATAGCAATTATTAAATTTTTCATCTGAAAAGATATCCCCTATATTAAAAGATAAAGATATGTCCAAATAATTAAGAAGTTTACTCCTTTTATCCTTATTTTCACTATTAAAATTTTGTGTCTCAATATCCAGATATTCTCCAGTGTATGACAGTCCATCTCCCACCCCAAATCTTGTCCTCACACGATTGCTCCAAGGGAAGTTCTTATAATATAATTTTAAAGCAAAGTTTATCTGATAAGTATCTTGTCCGCTCAGTTCAATGGGAACGGTATACTGTCCGTCAGGATTTACTATGTCCTGCTTATGATAAAAGAAACTTGTTAAAAATGTGAAATCTAAGGGAAGTCCTTTAAAATCTTTTGATAAAAATTTTTCTATTTGCATGCCTACAAAATATGACTCTTGCTCATCCCATTGATCAAATTCACCAAAAGTTCTTCTCAGTTTGGAATAGTTCGCTCTTCCGTAGATTGGTCTCAATATGTATTTTGTATTTGTATCTGAGATTTCTATAGGTTCACCCATTGTAAATGTAAAAGAAAAAATATATATCAAGAATATGATTTTTTTCATAGGCGCCCTCCTATAATTAAATGTATATACACTAGTTTTACTGCCAGAACTTTCATATCCTCCTATGAATAAAAGGTCTTTTAAAAATCAAAGTACAGTGGGGTAGTTATTCTCACCATCTTTTTTATTTATATATAAAATGTTGATACAACTTGTGAATATATGTATAATTCTTATTGACACTGAATATATTATATTTGGAAATATAGATATTATAAATCCAGACTATTTTTAAGGGGGAAAATCATGTCAGAATGTACAGAAGATAAAATAATATACAGTTTTAAAAATGACTACAGTGAGGGGGCTCACCCTACTATCCTAAATGCAATGATAAGTGCAAACATGGATCAGCATGACGGCTATGGGGAGGACTCATACTCAAAAGAGGCTGTGGAGATTCTAAGAGAAAAGATCAATAATCAAAATGTTGATATACACTTTGTTGCAGGAGGGACCCAGGCCAACCTTGTGGTTATATCATCCATCTTGAGGCCCTATGAATCTGTCATAGCAGCAGATACTGGGCATATAAGCACACATGAAACGGGAGCTATAGAGGCCACTGGACATAAAATAAATACCGTTGAAACGTCTGACGGTAAATTAACCTCTGAAAAAATAAAAAAAATTATGGATGAACATAGCAGCGAGCATATGGTTAAACCTGCGATGGTATTTATATCAAATTCCACAGAACTAGGAACTGTCTATAAAAAGAAGGAATTAGAAAAAATATCTTTATTCTGCAGAGAAAATGATTTGATTCTTTACATGGACGGGGCTAGACTTGGAGCTGCATTGTCATCTGATAAAAGTGATCTGACCTTAGAGGACATTTCAAAGATTGTGGATATTTTTTATATAGGGGGAACAAAAAACGGAGCACTTTTAGGAGAGGCGATAATTATCTCCAATGACAGGTTGAAGAAAAATTTCAGATATAATATAAAGCAGAAAGGTGCACTTATGGCCAAGGGAAGAATACTTGGTATACAGTTTAAAGAATTATTTAGGGAGAACCTTTTTTTCTCATTGGGGAAACATGCCAACCTTATGGCATTGAGGCTCGGAGAAAAAATTGAGAAACTAGGGTATGATTTTCTGAGTGAAACAGAATCTAACCAAATATTTCCAATACTCCCAAATGAAATAATAGAAAATATCAATAAAAAATATGGATTTTACATATGGGAAAAAATTGATAAAGATATCTCAGCTGTAAGGCTTGTGACATCATGGGCGACAAAAGAGGAGATGATTGATAAGTTTATTGCAGACTTAAAAAGTTACAGTTTATCAAAGTAGAATTTGATTGTAAATAAAAATTGCTAGAAAAGATAGATTTAAAAAGAGATATAGGAGCCGACCTATATCTCTTTTGCTTTAAACTTTTATTTTATTGGTATAAGAAGATAAAAAACTGACTCAGGATCATTCATTCCTGTATAAGAATCGTCATATAATTCAAAAGAATTGATTCCCCTTTCTAAATCAGGGATTACCTTCCCCGAAGTCATAGAGAAGGCAAAGACCTCAGGATAAAACTTCTCTTTTGCCTCAGAGCTCATGACACCTTTAAATCTAAATTTTGCATACTTCCCTTCTGGAATTGTAGTTCTTTTGGATTTAAACTCTTTTATTACAGGTGTCCCCTCTTTTACGCAGGCTATATAATCAAATTCCTGTGTATCTAATTGAAAATTTTTGGATACTCCAAAGGCATATTTTATTTTATTATAGTCTATAGAGTTCATAAGAGTTTCCCACATTTCATTAAAAATCTTATTTCCCCTTTTATTTTCTTTTGTTATATGATTTTCAATTCCAAAACAATCTGTTGCCTTAAATTCCATAATTTCAAAATCCATAAATCACTCCTTTTGTTAAGATGTTTATTACATAGTTTAACTTTAAAATATTCTTTTTTCAACTATCTTTGAATGGTATCTCAGAAAATAAAATTTAAATTTACCTGTCTGTATTTTAAATGTTTTTTAATATTTATAAGGTAACCTAGTATGTAGTTCGTTTTATATTTTGTTCCATAAGGAGGTGTACCATGTCATTAGAAAAACTTACTGGTACTAGAACACTTGGAGGACATTTCAGGTGGGAAACTACCCATGAAGAAAAAGATTGGAAAATTCAACATCACAAAACTACTAAGGCTGGTTTGAAGCCCTATCGTCTATTGGATCCACACAATCATCTTATGGCTGCAGCAGATACTGAAGAGGAGATTAAAGAATATTTGAATCAATTAATGGTGCATTGATTTCAGCAGTTGAGGTAAGGGTTCGGACCTTTGTTTATCTAGGGGCATTTTGTTTTTGGTGAATTTATTATTTTTTATTAATTATGCCATCTGTCCTATTCTTTAGCGAAAAGATAAGGTATAATTATTTCAAATAAATTTTTTTTCATAATCAAAACTCCCCCCCGTTTTGATTACCCTTAGTAAAAGCCCATTTATATTTAATTATAAGTGGGCTTTTTGTTTTTTCAGATAAAATATTTTTTATGGTCAATTTATTTAATAGCTATATATAGTTTTTCAAGAAATTAATATTCTAAATACAATAGAAAATAAGTACCAAAATATCCATAAGCTTTTTACTATAGTAAAAGAGGCCTTTATGGATCAAGGTGTCTATGTTAAGTTTTTTTAATATAAAAGCTGAAATAACGAAGAAGCCTTAGCTTCTTTTTTTTATTACTTTCAAATTTTTGATCTAATGTGTTTACCTTTCTTTTCAAAATATCAGCTTATATCGGATATTTCAGCTGCACTATCTTCCGGTAATTCTTCTCTGTTTCTATAGATTTCTTTGAAGGAATATTCTAAGGAGCTCCTAATAATCTATTGTAAGGAGGTGTGCAGTATGAAAAAAAGAATATATGAACTGCAGGAGCAGTTAGGTAAAATTATGGTTTTATACGAGGAGTCTGAGCAAGTAGAAGGGAAATTGGCCAAGAGTATGATGACCGGTATAGAGGTGAATAAGGAGCTAGATAAAGTAAAAGAAATACTTGATAATATAGAGCTTAAATTAAAAGAAGAGATATAAAACTAACGAAGCCGGAAGATTGAACTTCCGGCTTTGTTAGTATGATTTTATTCCGACCAGAGAAACTACTTTGATTCTCTAGAAGATTTAAATTACAAAATTTAAAAATTTGCACAAGTCGAGTTATATTATTTAAATATAGAATTCTCTATCTTCTAAAAAATCATATTATAGTCTGTGATGTGTTTGGCAAGATAAACTGCAATATATACTATCCATACAATTAACGTAACATGCAGTACATCGTTTTCAGAAAACCATAGCCCTTTTCTCCACAATTTGTCCGTGATACCTTTTTTATAGTACATCCAGTATGCCATCATAGAACAAAATAATATAAGCCAGCATCCTAAAAGTAAGATATCCATAAAGTATCCAAATGCATAACAACGCCAGACGTTCAATAGAAATAAAAACACAAAGGCAGGGGTTGATATCCAAACCATGAGTTCAAATGTAATCAGTGATTTTATCGGTACTATCCCTCCTATAAAAGCGAGAATTATGTATCCCACTGAAATGATTAATGCATACCACAGCAATACTGTCTGAAGCGTACCAGTGGTACAGGAATATGCTACAGCAACCAGAAGAGCGTTCATACTGACCTGTTGGAACATGAGGTAAATAACCTCCCACCAACTGGTCCAAGCACATTTTTCTCGACCTTTACATTTGATTGCATACCCGAAAGCTTGATAGCTTGTCCCGGCAAGAAGAGCACCGATTCCCCATAATAAAAGTGAAATCCCCCACCAAAGACGGGATTTTTCCCCGTTTTGAATCGCAAAGAAATACAAACCGACACCAACTGTCAGCACTCCTAGTAAATAAACCCAGAATGTAGAAAGGGGTTGAGTGATTACTATTTCTTTGGAAGCTATACGCAGTTTTGCACAAGGCTGTTTAGTGAACCAGGTTTCATCATTTAACTCGTTGTCATTATGCGGAATTGATTTTAGACGGCTAAAAACCGACAAGAATTTTTTAAAGTACAAATTTAATCCTCCTCCGACAGAAATTTTTCAATATTTTTTATTTTAGGAGGAATTAAAACAAATTTACCCACATGTTTTTTTTCAGAAAATTCAATCTGCGCTTCGACAATATTTTCTAGAGAAAAGGTTTTTGCTAAAATAGGTCTAATTTCACCTTTTTCAATATATGATATGAGATTTGGAAAAACGGGCTCGTCCCAAGCAGTACAACCTATAAGAGTTAAATCTTTCAAATAAAAATCACGCATATCAAGTTCCACTAGCGGTCCAGCAATAGCTCCTGAAGATACAAACTTCCCTCCTCTTTTCAATACTTTTATCATTTTCCCAAATGAAGCTCCTGCTACATTATCCACGACTACATCTACGGATTTTTCTCCCAAATAATCTACAATATCTTTATTACGTGAGATTACATTATCTGTTCCTATTGCTTTTATTTTTTCAAGCTTTGATTCCCCTGCTATAGCTGTTACGATAGCGCCACGCCTCTTGGACAGCTGAACAGCTGCAGATCCGACACCACCTGATGCCCCAGCTATTAATACATGATCACCTTTTGATACATTTGCACGATTGATCATATTTTCAGCAGTACCGTAGGCACAGGGGATAGTCCCCAATTCCGCATCGCTCCAATCACAGTCCACAGGAAAAACTTCACTCGCAGGTACTTTTACAAACTGTGCAAATGCACCGTCAAAATCAGAAGCCATCCAAATATTTTCCAATGAATCCCAGCCTATACTACGCATACATGCACGGACTAATACCCTTGAGTTCATAAGTTTTTTGTCTTCTTTTGAGGCAACTGCAACTACCCGACCGCAACAGTCTGTTCCTTGAATAAAGGGAAATGGTGTCGCCTCATTCCAGCCTCCATCTCCAGTTTCTGCTACTTCTTCTTTTTCCTCATTAACAGTTCCAAGCTCATTCGTACTTGTTGTAACTTTTGAAGAATACCATCCGAGACGGGTATTAATTTCTGTATTATTAACACCTGCCGCAAGAACCTGGATAAGAACTTCATTTGCCTCAAGCTTGGGGATAGGAACATCTCTATAGTCTAATTTTTCATAACCTCCGTTTCCTGTTGTGACAACTGCCTTCATTGTTACTTTACAATCACCGATATCAAATCGATCAACATTTTTAACTTCTTTTTTCATATATTTCTCCCTTCTTTATTATTATCGTTTATCTGTATGGTTCGAAATAATATTTTCCTCCACTTAGGAGAGAAACGAATAGATTTTTCTATTACTTATATTGTTGCTACTCCATTTTTTAAAACACAATAACTTCTACGCCCAAAATACTGGTTCCCAGTAATATTTTTTGAATATTCACTGTGTTTTTTTCTAATCAACCTTGAAAAAACAGTTTTGAAAGTGTTGACTAATTTAGCTAATGACCTGTAGAGGGGTTTCAAATAGTAAGTGAATATGGTCAGATTCTCCGTTAAATTTTATTACAGTTCCATTCTCTTTTGGTAATACATTTGTCTATATATTTAGTTATTAGATATAAACTACTATCTTATCATTTTAAAGTTATTGAAACAAGATGCCATTTCTGAATAGACATTTTTTCAACTTTTTTATGTCTGCCCATATTTATTTACTGTCTCGGATGCATCTTTTAACGTTATCTCTGGCATATCCTCTTTAAAAGATGATGACACTTAATTATGAATGTAATTTAAAAAATAGAAAGTAATACAAGAACCGTTTGATTCTATTTTGTAAAATTAGATATAAAAGTAGGGCGACCTTTTGGGGTCCCCCTCTTTTCTTGTATAATACTAAAACATATTACTTTCTTCCACCGATTGTCATTTGCCCTATTCGAATAGCAGGTTGTGTTACGTTCAAATTTTAGATTTATGAAGTTAAATTTCTCGATCTTTTTCTCGATGATTTTCTATAAAATTATATCCTTTAAAAATATCTCTCTTAACTCCCCGGGTTTCATGTCTTCAAGGGTAAGATTTCCAAATTTTACTCTTTTTAAGTAAGAAACTTTATTTTTTATGGCCCCTACCATTTTTTTTACTTGATGATATTTTCCCTCTTGAATAGTAAGGAGTATTTTATTCTGTTCTATATATTGAACTTTTGCAGGAAGACATATATGCGTCCCTATATCAATGCCCTTTTCCAGGTCTTTAATATCTCCTTCGGAGATGGGTTTGTCGAGCTCCACATAATATTTTTTTGAGATTTTTTTGTCAGGGTGAGTCATTTTATAATTTGTGTCCCCGTCATTTGTAAAAAGGAGAAGTCCTTCTGTATCTTTGTCCAATCGTCCTACGGGAAATAGATCTTTTGTCTCTAACCAACCTGGTAAAAGTTCCATAATAGTTGGATGGCGATCATCTTTTACAGCAGTAATATAACCTTTGGTTTTATACAGAATGTAATATCTCAGAGTTTTGAATTCAAGATGTCTGTTGTCGAGGGTGATATCATCTCTATCCTCTTCGATCCAAAGGCCGAAATTTAAGGTGACTAGGCCATTGATTTTAACCCTTCCTTCTTCGACTATTTTTTTTATATCTTTTCTGCTCCCTACGCCGCAGTTAACTAAATATTTTTCTAATCTCAAGTTATCTCCCCTATACAATTTTATAAAGAATGTACTACTATATAAATATAAAAAATAAAGTGGCGTGTTTAAATCACACACCACCTTTAAAATAGAATAATAATTAAAAAATTATATTACTTTTATCACATTAATAAAAAAACTTGAAACTTTGAATATCATAAAAATAGTGACAAGTATTAAAAGGTGAAAAAAATGACCGCTATTCATAGATCCCTCAAAATTTATAGAGATTAAAGACCTCTTTTGATTATTCAAACTCTTAAAAATTATATCATAAAAGATTTTTTTTTTCAATACGTGCGGAAAAGTCAGCTGCTGTTGAAATAAAAATTTATATGAGTAGCAAATCCCTTGTTTACATATTGATTATACAGTATTTTTTTATTCCAAATTAAAAAATGATATGATTTTGGGGAACCATATCATTTAAACTAACTCTTTTTTTAATTAATCTCTCTTCGGTATTTTTAACTCCCATCATATGAGACCACCTCCTAGGTAATCAAATTTTACCAGAAATTCAAAACAAAAAAAAGAGCTGTAGACAAATTTCTTTGTCTACAGCCTGAAGAGACCATAGGTCTCTTTTTATTTTTAGATATTACCTTCTTCTGTCCATTGTCTAATTCTAATATGTCAATTTTTAGCTGGAATCTATCTTTATCTCCCCCCAACTGTACACCACGTTCGAATAGCAGGTTGTCCTACATTGGCAGGGATACTCCCTGAGACAGATCCGCACATTCCTTGCCCATGAGCCAGGTTGTCTCCAACCATATCTATCTTATTTAGAACTTCAGGCCCGTTTCCGATAAGGGTAGCTCCCCTTACAGGCTCAGTTATTTTACCGTTCTCGATCAGGTATCCTTCCATCACAGAAAAATTGAAATCACCTGTTGCTGGGTTTACAGAGCCTCCTCCCATTCTCCTTGCATAGATGCCCTTTTCTGTATTTGAAATCATTTCATTCAACTTTGATTTTCCTGCCAAAATAAAAGTATTGGTCATTCTTGATGTAGGAGCAAATTTATAAGATTCTCTTCTTGCACTTCCAGTACTTTCCATGTTCATTCTTCTTCCGTTCAACTTATCAATCATGTATCCTTTTAAAATTCCATTTTCTATAAGAAGATTTCTTTTTGTAGGAGTTCCTTCATCATCTATATTAGACGAACCCCATTCATTTTCTAAAGTCCCGTCATCAACTGCACTCACCAGATCAGAGGCAACTTTTTGTCCTAGTTTACCTGCAAATACAGAGTTTCCCTTTGCGACACTAGTGGCTTCAAGACCGTGTCCACAGGCTTCATGGAAAATGACACCTCCAAATTCATTGTCGATTATTACCGGAAACTTTCCGCTGGGGCAGTACTTGGCATTTAACATCGTCTTTGCAATCCTAGAAGCCTCTATACCGCACTCTTCTACATTTATGTCCTCAAAAAATTCAAATCCCTTTAGGGCTCCCGGCCTGTATGAACCAGTCTGCATATCATTATCTTTTGAGGCTACACTTTCTATACCAATTCTAGATCTTGTCCTGGTGTCTTCAGCCCACAAGCCTTCTGAATTGGCGATCATAACATTCTGTACAGAATCAGAGTAGCTTATCTTCACCTGGGATATGGAATCATCATATGAAGATGCGGCTCTATGAGCCCTTTTCATAATCTCTACTTTTCTGTCTTTTCCAACTTTATCAGGAGGCAGTATTATTTTGTGCCTGTTTTCTATATCCTGTTTAATTAGATTGATGGTTATGTCACTGTTAGTACCCTTTATAGCTTCTGCAGCTCTTCTAGAGGTTTCCATAAGTGACTCTCTCGTAACTTCATTTGTATAGGCATATACAGAAAAAAGTTCCTTGAATATTCTTATACCTACTCCAAAATCTTTACCTGAAAGAGATTTTTCTATGCTGCCGTCAATCATAAATAATCCAGTATTAAATTTTTCTTCTATAAATACCTCAGCAAAATCCCCGCCAGTAGATAAAGCCTGGGCCAGAATATCCTCTATCAAAATTTTATCTAACATAATAAACCTCCATTGCAAGAATTTCATCTATAAGAAAATACTATCAAAATTAGCATGAAAATACTATGATAAAAAACATTATGACAAATAAAAATTAAAATAACAGTAGTTACAATCACAAAGAAACCTTCTAGAACTCAATATAAATGGGTTTCTTTATATAAAATTACTCTATTTTTTTGAAATGATAAAAAAATCTTGACAAATGCCCGTAAACGAGATATATTATATCAATAGAGAATAACAAAAGAATACATCAAGTAAATGACATTCTTCATCAGTCGAAATAGAGTAACCCTCATTTCATCCTGAGAAGACCTGTGGTCGGCTTACTTTCATTAAAACGAGAAAATAGAGTTTTCTATTTAAATCGGTGGAAGTAGTGCGGGCTTTTTTTATTTTACTATTAATATAAATCATAAATAAAGAGTTTTATTAAAAGGGAGGCTTGTTACTTATGAAAAGGATCCAAGCAATTATAAGACCAAACAGACTTGAAGTTTTAAAGAAGGCGTTGGTTGATAATGGTATCGGTGGAATGACTGTAACTGAAGTACGTGGATTTGGAAGGCAAAAAGGAAAAATTGAAATTTTCAGGGGGGTAGAATACAAGACAGACTTTATAAAGAAACTTAAAATTGAAATTTTATGTAAAGAGGAAAACTTAGAAAAAATAGTAAAGGTCATAATGGAAAGTGTAAGAGAGGGAGAGCCTGGAGATGGAAAAATCTTTATCTTCCCAAATGAGGAAGTAATAAGAATAAGCACCAAAGAAAAAGGTAAAAAAGCTATTTAATAACCGATTATATTTAACATAAAAGCAATTAAATTTTTTAGGGGGGATTTATTATGAAAAAGATGAAATGGAAAGCGATGTTTTTGTGTCTGATGCTGACGATGGGTCTTAGTGTGTTTGCAGAGGGTGGGGCAGAAGAGGTACAGAATAACCTTAACTGGACATGGACGTTGATTGCTGCCGCTATGGTATTCTTTATGCAAGCTGGATTTGCAATGGTAGAAGCTGGATTTACAAGAGCAAAAAATGCAGGAAACATCATAATGAAAAACGTAATGGACTTTTCCATGGGTATTTTGGCATTCTGGGCTGTTGGTTTCGCCTTTATGTTTGGTAAGGGAAACCTTTTAGGAACTACAAACTTTTTTGGAACTGGACTTGCTGACTGGGACTGGACATTCTTTATTTTCCAAGGTGTATTTGCCGCTACAGCTGCAACAATAGTTTCTGGAGCCATGGCAGAAAGAACAAAATTTGGTTCTTACCTTGTATCTAGTTTTTTAATAACTGCCTTTATTTATCCGATCTTTGGTCACTGGGCATGGGGAAGTCTTTTCGGGCAATCAACTGGATGGCTTGAAAATATGGGATTCATCGATTTTGCTGGATCTACTGTAGTTCACTCTGTTGGTGGATGGGCTGCCCTTGCTGCTGCCATTGTTTTAGGACCAAGAATCGGTAAGTTCAAAGGTAAAGAGATTTCAGCTATACCAGGTCACTCGATACCTTTAGCTTCTTTAGGTGTATTTATTCTCTGGTTTGGTTGGTTCGGATTTAACTGTGGAAGTACTACAACAGGTACATCTGAAATAGGTCTTATAGCTACTAACACATCTTTAGCTGCTGCTGCTGGATCTATATCTGCCTTAATTATATCTCAGATGATCTTCAAAAAAGCTGATATTGGTATGACACTTAATGGTTCTCTGGCTGGGCTTGTAGGTATCACTGCTGGATGTGCAAATGTAGATCCTTGGGCATCTGTGATAATAGGATTGATAGCAGGAGTACTTGTTGTTCTATCTGTATTATTTATTGATAAGATGCATATTGATGATCCAGTTGGAGCCGTATCAGTACACGGTGTCAATGGAGCTTGGGGAACTCTTGCAGCTGGAATTTTCAATGCTGAAAAATTATTTGATCCAAAAATTATAGGAGTACAGGCAATCGGTATCGTAGCGGCTTTCGTAGTAGCCTTTGTTGGAGGTCTAATCATATTTAATGTAGTAAAAGCTGTTATGGGACTACGTGTGTCAGCAAAAGAAGAGATAGAAGGTCTAGATATAGGAGAGCACGGTTACTCAGCTTATCCTGAGTTCCCTTCTCACACAGAAGTATCACTATTCAAGTAATCTAAATTGTGTAGTATAATAATAGAAGTAAAATTATTGGGGGGGATTTTTATTATGAAGATGATCGTTGCTATAATTAGACCTATAGGCATTAATGCTTTGAAAGAAGCCTTATGTGCCGCTAATATAAAGGGTATGACCATTAGTGAAGTAAGAGGTTTTGGTAGACAGCTTGGGAAGAAAGAGATTTTCAGGGGTGTAGAGTATTTAGTGGAATATGTACCAAATCTCCAAGTTGAAATTCTTGTAAAAGACAGTGATGTGGAAAGAGTAGTGGATATAATTTTAAAAGCTACTAAAACAGGAGAAACTGGTGATGGTAAAATCTTTATCCATCCTGTTGACGACGTAGTGAGAATTAGAACTGGTGAAAGAGGAGAAGGGGCTATCTAATTTTTAGAAACCTTGACAGATTTTAGAGCCAGGAAAAAATATTAATATTGTAATGGTACATCTGAGGGAGGTGATGTTTATGTTGACCAATAAATTTATAGAGAATTTCGGAAGAACCCCGACTCATAAAGAGGAAAAGGTTCTTGAGTATATAAAAAGCAACTGCTATGGGGAATATTTAAATGTTGAACCTCAGATGTTCATTGAATATTTTTGTAAATATTATTACTACTGCATAAGCAGGTGCTTTATATAAAAATAAGGTAATAGTTTAAGTCAGTATCTAGGACAGGAGGTTTTCAGACCTCCTGTTTTTTTATTTTGCTATGGAGATGATGAATATACCGAGATTGGGCAGCTATGGAATAACAGAGGGTGATTTTGACAGGATTATAGAAAAAACCGGGAATAAAAATAACCCGGTAGAGCTTATAAAACTGGAATTGAGGGAGATGCCCCTGAACAGATTATAGGAAAATATAAACTATAAAAATGTCAGGAAACTATATAGCCTCCTGACGTTTTTACATTTCCATATGTCTTGCCATTATATAATAGAGTTTTCTAGGAAGGAGTTTTATTATTGTATAGAGGATTTTATTTGATAATCCGGGAATATATATGCCCCCTGTTTTACCGATAGCTTTTAGGGACAGTCTCACTACCTCTTCTGAACTCATCCATCTCACAAGGCCCCTGTTTTTAAAGGTTTTCTCTTTTATATCCAGTGACCTATGAAAATCACTCTTTGTAAATCCTGGACATAGAGCCTGGATATTTATCCCCAAGGGAAGAAGTTCTATATAAAGGGCCTCTGAAAAAGTTATCACAAATGATTTTGTAGAGCTGTAGAGATGATTGAATGAGGCAGGTGTAAATGCAGCCAGTGAGGAGACATTTATAATCTGACCTTTTTTCATATTCTTCATCTTTCTTGCTACCAGGTGGGTAATTTTAGAAAAAGATTCTATGTGTGCCTCTATCATTTTACGCTGATTTTCATAGGTGTCGTCTAAAAATCTTTTTTCATGACCAAAACCCACGTTGTTCACAAGAAATTCGATATCCACTGATACTATTTTTTCCAAGAGAAAATCAACTTCTGATGGGATAGTGAAATCAGCTATTATAACTTCTACAGCTACATTATGTTTTTCACGGATTTCCTGTGCCAATTTTTCGATTATTTCTTCCCGTCTTCCTGTGATATAGAGATTATAACCCTCTTTCCCAAGTTTCCTTGCAAAGGCAGCCCCTATACCGCTTGTAGCTCCTGTTATCAATGCATTTTTCATTATCATTCCGTCCTTTTATAAATTCTCTAAAAATATCCATAAATTCCGTATATCTGTATCATTATCTTTTTAAAATACTCTAATTCATCCCAGCTAGTGATAAGAGATGACACCTTTCCTTCAGAATCTATTATCTCAATTTTTTCTCCACTGTCGATCGCCTTTAGCATCTCTGTCAAAACTCTGTCAAACTCTAAATAATTCTGTTCAGAAAGAAGGGCCTGGATATAGCTCAATTTATATTCCATATTATACGTCTCCTTTAGACTGTTTATAGTATTTTATACGGGGAGGGAAATATAGTCAAATATTAATGAGGATTTTAAAAGTAAAATTTTGAATTATTCAGTATAAAATTTTATGGTGTATACTGTTAATTAGGAAAGGATGTGAAAATATGGTGCTTGTAAATATGTTTGGACTAAATGGAGGGGATATAATATCAATTATGGGGGCTGGTGGAAAAACCACCTTTCTTTTCAGGCTTGCCGATGAGCTGAGAGAGATGGGGAAAAAAGTACTCGTCACAACTACAACCAGGGTATATATGCCTCCAAAAGACTGCTATGACGAGATCTGTCTTGATATAAAAGAGCTTCCAGATAAAAGCAGAAAACTGAAAAAAGGAGTCATGGTGGCGGGAAGTGGGGTTAGCTCAGAAAACAAGCTTCTGGCTCTAGATCAAGAAACCATAAATAAAGTAAGAACTCTTTATGACTATATTTTAATAGAGGCCGACGGCTCAAGGAGAAAACCCCTTAAGGGATGGAGAGAAAATGAACCTGTGGTTATTGACGAGACTACCAAAACCATAGCAGTTGTGGATATAAGAGGAGTAGGACTCACTGCCAACCCTTATACAATCCACAATTTTGAATTATTCAAAGAATTGACCGGTATAGAGGATGGTGAGGCAGTTACTTCCCATCATGTGAGAAAGATGATTACCGGGGAAAAGGGCCTTTTGCAGAAGGGCATAGGACAAGAGATTGTTTATTTTAATAAGGTGGAAGACGATAAGGATATAGAAAACTTAAAAGAGGTAGCAAAGGGGATAAAAAAGAAAATCATATATGGAAGCCTGAAATACCAGTTTTATCATGAATTTATAAAAAATTAAAAAGCAGTTTCAAAGGAGAAAAGAGCCGATGTAAAAATTTGTCGGCTCTTTTTATATTTTCGTGAAATTCGTGACTAAAAAATTGAATTATAAATTAAATCATTGACTTAAAATTGTAATTATGTTAACCTCTAAAAAAAATAAAAACTCAATAATACATGTAATAACTGTATATTTAAAAATATTTTTAAATAGAAACGGAGGGATTTATGGAGATAAAATTTAGAATGAGTGAAATAAAGTCGTTCTCTGAATTTTTAACTGATATTGAAAATAAAGTTGTAAAAAATGGATTCTCTTTCATTATATTGATCAATGACACACAAAAAAGAGATATCAGAGAATTTGTTCAGGAGATAAAAAATCATTTTGATATTTTCATCTTAGAGGGGGCATATATTCCAAGTTCAAAAAAACAGGTGGAGAATTGCTTTTTCAATGGTTTTCATGGAACTTATTATCTAGATAAAAAAGAGATTTTAAATATAGATGAAGAGATTTTGAAATACACCTCACTGCTTTTTCCCAAAGGGAGTATATTCTTGGAGTATTCTGGAAGTGATAGAACTATAGTAGACAAAATACTAAAAATGGATTATATTCCTGTAATAAAATCCTGTGACCTTGAGCTTCTGGATTATACAAGGATGAAAATAAAAAAAAGTAAAAAATTATCCCGTTACCTCAAATATGTACCTCTTTTAGAACAGATAAAATGTGAATATCGTATGGGGGACAAATTAAAAAGAAAGGTGATTTTAGAAACAGATAACTTAAGGCAGAAACTCATGATTAAAAATGTTGATGACTCATTTAACTCAAGCGGATTATAGGGGGCAGTTATGGAAAACAGATTTAAAATAGATAGGAGGCCCATCCCTCTCCTTTTTCTCATAGAATACAGAAATGCCTTTATGCTTTTGACTATACTTGGAACCTTTTTTTATTACATAAATAGGGATATACCAGTAAATGAACTCCCGCTTCCAGGGTACCGAGCCATGATCATATTTTTTCTGGCAGTTACACTGTGGACACTGAACATTATACCAGTTGTGATAACCTCGCTTCTGATAATGGGACTATTGTCAGTCTATAATGTTTTAGACAGCAAAACAATCTACTCCTTTTTCGGAAATAGTTCCGTATTTTTTATACTGGGATCATTCATTATCTCAGCTGGAGTAAAGGTATCAGGTCTGAGTAAAAGAATTGCATTTGCCGTCCTTTCACGATATGGTAATACACCTTTTAAGCTTGTGATCTCTATATTTCTATTATCAGCAACGATGTCTCATATAATGCCAGAGCATGCAGTGGCAGCTCTAATGCTTCCCATTGTCGGTGATATCAATAAAAGTTTTGATAAAAAAACAATATTTAACCAATATATGTACTTTTCAATATTCTGGGGATGTGTATTAGGAGGGGTTGTGACCTATCTAGGAGGAGCAAGAAATCCTTTGGCAGCAGGTATTTTAAATGAGATGACAGGCATGAATATCAGCTTTACCAGGTGGTGGTTAGGGGCATCGACGCCAATTTACGTGATAATTTCACTTATTATTTTTCACTTTAAAAGAAAAATAGCCTCAGAAACAGAAAGCGGCAGGATACCGAAAGCCTTTGAAAACAGAAGCAATTACAGGCTGAAGAAAATAACCTTTAACGAGATAAAGGCAGCCTCTATACTCATACTAACTATATTTTTATGGATATTTTATAACGAAGAATTGGGGATATCCAATATAGCCCTCTTAAGTGCCTCCCTGTATTTTGTCCTAAATGTGGCAAAATGGGATGAGATAAACAGAGAAATAAACTGGGGTGTGCTTTTCATGTATGGAGGATCCATAGCAATCGGTTCTGCCCTCAACAGTGTGGGGGTGCTTAAATGGTTTGTAGATAATTATCTCATAAATTTAAACCTCTCAAAAGATGGTTTTATAATTCTCCTCATAATAATCAGCATCTTTATGACCGAGCTAATATCAAATACGGCGGTCATAGTGATACTCTTACCTGTGGCTATAAATCTAGGTACAAAACTGGGAATAAGTCCATCACTTGTAACTATGGGGGTGGCTCTTCCTTCGGGACTCTCATACGTCTTCCCGATAAGCAGTCCAGTGGTGGCAATGATCTATTCCACAGAGCAGTTGGAGCTCAAAAGGCTTCTAAAAAGCGGATTTATACTGAAAATTATATCCATAGTTGTAATCTACATATTTATCAAATTTTATTTTCCATTTGTGGGAATATAAATAAAAAATACAGGAGGTGCCAGATGTCTAAAAACATCATATGGAGTGAAAATCTTATAAGCAGAAAGGATAGGGAAAGCATGCTTGGGCAGAAGGGAGTCATTATTTGGATGACTGGGCTCTCTGGGTCTGGGAAATCCACAATAGCCAAAAGTTTGGAAAAAAAACTCCATGAAAACAGTAAATTAGCCTATATATTAGACGGAGACAATATAAGGCACGGCCTCAATAGTGACCTGGGTTTTTCTAAAGATAATAGGGTGGAAAATCTAAGGAGGATCACAGAGGTTGGAAAGCTCTTTCTAGATCTAGGAGTGATAACAATAGTATCATTTATCTCCCCCTACCTAGAAGATAGAGAGAGGATAAGAGCTGAGTTTGCCTCTGATGAATTTATAGAGGTGTATGTAAAGTGCTCATTAGAAGAGTGCGAAAGAAGAGATGTAAAGGGACTCTACAAAAAAGCCAGGAAGGGTGAGGTAAAGAATTTTACCGGGATCGATTCAGAATATGAAGCTCCTGTAAATCCAGAACTTGTACTGAATACTGAAAGCATCGGTATAGAGGCCCTGAGTGATAAGGTTTTAGACTATCTGATAACTCTATGGGAAGGGTGATAAAATTGGAAATAATAAAAATTTTTACGGACATTTTGATAATTGGTGGCGGGACATCAGGCTGTCAGTCTGCCATCCATGCCAAAGAACTAAACCCTGAACTAGATGTACTTATAGTTGAAAAGGCCGCCATAAAGAGAAGCGGGTGTCTTGCCGCAGGTGTAAATGCTATAAATGCCTACCTTCCTCATGGGGAAACACCAGAATCTTATGTAGAGTATGTAAAAAAAGAATCCCACGGGCTAATAAGAGAGGATCTGACTCTCTCTATAGGGAAGAAGCTCAACAATATGACGAAAAAGTTAGAAGATTACGGCCTTGTTTTTCTCAAAGATGAGGATGGGAGATATGTAATCAGGGGAGAGAGAAGCATTAAAATAAACGGTGAAAATATAAAACCGATTTTGGCGGAAAAGACAAGAAAAAGTGGTGCAGAGATACTCAATAAAACCATAGCCACAGATTATATAGTAGAAAATGGGAAAGTAGCCGGGACCTACGGCCTTTCACTGGATATGGATAAGTTTTACGTTATAAAGTCAAAGGTTGTGATTTGTACCACAGGTGGGGCATCGGGAATATACAAGCCAAACAATCCTACAGAGGCAAGACATAAAATGTGGTACTCTCCATTTAATACTGGAGACGGTCTGGCTATGGGCATAAGAGCCGGTGCTGAGATGACAAGTTTTGAGATGAGATTTATAGCCCTCAGAACCAAGGATACCATATCCCCAACTGGGACAATAGCTCAAGGACTTAAAGTAGGGCAGATAAATTCCTTAGGTGAAGACTATATGAAAAACTATGAAAACAGATCCACACCTATGCGTCTCTATGCCAGCATAATAGAGAATCTAGAGGGAAGAGGGCCATGTTTTTTGGACACTAGAAAGGCTACCAAAGAACAGATAGAAGAGCTGAAAAAAGCTTATCTTAACATGTCTCCCTCTATACTCTTGAAGTGGCATGATGAAAATACAGATATCTCAAAAGAACCAGTGGAGATCTGCGGTTCCGAGCCCTATATAGTAGGAGGTCACGGCCAGGCAGGTTACTGGATAGACTATGACCGAAGCACTAGCCTGAAGGGGCTCTATGCTGCAGGAGATGTATGCGGAGGATCACCAAAAAAATATGTCACAGGATGCATGGCAGAGAGTGATATAGCGGTGGAATCAGCTATAGAGTATATAAAAAAGGTGAAAATATCAGATGATTTTGACCATGAGAAGATAGATTCTGAGATGAAAAGGGTTTTACATCCATTAAATAACAAAGAGGGGAAGTTTTCACCTCAGGAGATAGAGGAAAAGCTTCAGAAGATAATGGATGAATATGCCGGAGGTATAAGCGAAAAATACAGAATGAACGAGGAAAAACTTCTTAAGGCAAAAAAACTTCTTAAAAATTTGGATAAAGATCTGAAAAATATAAAAACTGAGACCTCTCTAGGGATATTCAAATATAATGAGGTCATAAACAGGACCTTGGTTGCCAAGGTCTTAGTGGAACATCTTCTCTACCGAAAGGAGACCAGATGGAAATGCTATCAGGAGAGAAGCGACTATCCAGATTTGGATAATAAGAACTGGTTTAAATTTATCAACTCTCTATACGACAAAAATAAAGATAATGTGAAAATAATTGAAAGGGATTTTCGGAAGGTGATATAGATGACCATAAAAATAGATAAGAAGATATGTATCGGCTGTGACCGGTGCACAAGGGTCTGTCCCGGTAACCTACTGACCCTCGATGAAGACAGAAAATCAGAAATATGTGACCCACGAGAATGCTGGGACTGTACAGCCTGCATGAAAGAGTGCCCTGTCCATGCAATAGAGATGTATCTCTTCCCAGAGGTCGGCGGCAGTGGCAGCACTCTTGCAGTGAAAGAGGAAGGGAATGCTATGAGATGGCAGATAAAAGAAAGTGGAAAGGTTATAGAGGAGATTAAAATACAAAAGAAAGATTCTAACAAGTTTTAGGGAGGATGAAAATGGATCATTTAGACAGACTAGAAAACAAAAGTATAAATATTTTGAGAGAGGCTTATAGCCAGTTTAAAAATCTCGGGATGCTTTGGTCTATAGGAAAAGACAGTACGGTGCTGGTTTGGCTGGCAAGAAAGGCTTTTTTCGGTCATGTGCCTATGCCATTAATCCACGTAGATACCCACTATAAAATACCTGAGATGATAGAGTACAGAGACAAATTTGCCAAAGAGTGGAAAATAGATATGATCTACGGGGAAAATAAAACAGCTCTAGACTCAAAGCAAACCTACCCGGATGGCAATGTCTCTAGACTTCAGTGCTGCAAATTTTTGAAGGCAGATGCACTGAAACACACGCTAAACGGAGACTGGACAAGATACAGACTAAATCATGACAAAAATATCTATGAAATTGATGAAAATAAGGAAGCTTTTGCAGGAGTAATCGTAGGAGTAAGAGCAGATGAAGAGGGAAGCCGTTCCAAAGAGAGATATTTTTCTCCTAGGAATAAAGAAAATACTTGGGAATTTGGGGATCAGCCACCTGAATTCTGGAATCAATATAAGACAGACTTTAAACCGGGAACTCATGTGAGAATACACCCTCTTCTTGACTGGACTGAGCTGGATATATGGGAATACATCCAGAGGGAAAATATTCCTATTGTGTCACTGTATTTTGACAGAGGAGAGGGTAAAAGATACAGATCTTTGGGCTGCTATCCCTGTACAACCCCTGTAGAATCAACTGCAAAAAATGTAAAAGAGATAGTAGCGGAACTTAAAACCGGTAAATTCTCAGGCATAGCTGAAAGATCTGGGAGGGCTCAGGACAAAGAAGATGGCGGGGGACTTGAAGAACTTAGAAAAGAGGGATACATGTAAGATGAACTAAAAATATTTGTTTTACTAGAAAAAGGAGATGAGCTGATGAGCATTAACAATAGAAAAGAAGACATGAATATTGTCATAGTAGGTCATGTAGACCACGGGAAGAGCACCATAATAGGTAGGCTTCTGGCTGATACCGGATCACTTCCAGAGGGGAAATTGGAAGAGATAAAGGAAAGATGCCGTAGAAATTCCAAGCCATTTGAATATGCTTTTTTGTTGGATGCCTTGAAGGATGAACAGGCTCAAGGAATAACCATAGATGCTGCAAGATGTTTTTTTAACACCAAGGAAAGGGAATATATAATAATAGATGCACCTGGCCATATAGAGTTTTTGAAAAACATGGTAACCGGAGCTTCAAGAGCTGAGGCAGCACTTCTGGTGATAGATGCAAGCGAGGGTATACAGGAAAATTCAAAACGTCATGGATATCTTCTCTCTATGCTTGGAATAAATCAAATAGCGGTTCTTGTAAACAAGATGGATCTCGTAAATTATGACGAAAAAATATTTAATAATATAGTTAAAGAGTATACCGAATTTTTAAAACAGATAAATATAAAACCAGAGGTGTTTATACCAATAAGCGGTATGTCTGGGGATAATATAACAGAAACTTCGGAAAATACCCTGTGGTATAAGGGGCATAATGTGGTAGATGCACTTGATAACTTTAAAACAGCAAAATCTTCCGAAAATAAACCCTTTAGAATGCCCGTCCAAGATGTATATAAGTTTACAAAAGATGGAGATAACAGAAGGATAGTGGCAGGGACTGTAGAAACAGGTAAATTGTCTGTGGGAGATGAGGTAGTCTTTTATCCCTCTGGAAAGAAGAGCAGGGTCAAGTCTATAGAGGCCTTCAATAAAGAACCTCAGAATAGTATTACTGCTGGATATTCTGTAGGTTTTACTTTAGAAGAGCAGATATATATAACAAGAGGAGAGGTTGCGGTAAAAGCAGGAGCTCTCAATCCAAAGGTTACTACAAGAATAAGAACAAACCTGTTTTGGCTGGGAAGGGCGCCTCTGGAAAAAGGAAAAACTTATTTTTTGAAAATCGGAAACGCAAAGGTAAAAGTAGAAGTGGAAGAGATAAAAAGAATAATAGACGCTTCTACTCTCACCAATGTTTCTAAGGAGCATATTGAAAGGAATGACGTGGCTGAATGTATACTTAAAACACAAAGGCCCATAGCCTTTGATGAAAATAGGGACCTTCAAAATACAAGCAGATTCGTAATTGTAGATGATTATGACATTGCAGGAGGAGGAATCATTGATGAGGCTTTAGAAGACAGGCAAAGTAAGGCGAGAGATCAGGTAATTCTGAGAAACTATAATTGGGAAAAAGGTATGGTAACAGCCAGAGAGAGATCAGAAAGATATAATCATAAGGCCAAGCTGATTCTTGTGACAGGGCAAAAGGGTACAGGAAGAAGGGATATCGGAAGAGGAGTGGAAAAATATCTGTTAGATACAGGTAAAAAAGCTTATTATCTCGGAGTGGAAAATCTCATCTACGGTATTGATGCAGATATCAAGGACCTTAGAAAAGAGGAGAATAGAGAGGAATTCATAAGGAGATTTGGAGAGATAGCCCACATACTAGTGGACACTGGAAATATTCTTATTACCACCATTGTAGAACTTTCTAAAGAAGATCTAGAACTCATAAAAACAATAGTAAGTCCTGAAAATATGGAGCTTATATGGGTGGGGCAGCGGGTGACTACCGATGTCGATGCGGACCTTTACATACCGCATATAGAGAGTATCGAGGAGGGGATAGCAATTTTAAAAGAATATCTTGAAGAAAAAAATATAATAATAAAATTTTAAAATAACCCCATGGAGATATCTCCATGGGGTTATTTTTGTATAATCTATAAATTAACTCAAGTTTCTACTTAAAAATCAAAATCGCTTTTGTCACGAATTACACGAATCTTGATAATTATTGAAAATTTATAAAAGCCAAAGCTTTCTGTCTCATCTCTGTACCCAATATTTTATTACAGGTAGTAACTTAGGTTAAATTAAGTATTAATATTGGTAGTGCTGCATGTACTCTTCAAAAGATGGCGTTTTATCATTTTTCAGTTGTAGTATATATGATTCTAATAACGAGAATACAAATTCAGGGGCCTCATCTACAGTAACAAATTTATCAGGATGAGTTTTAGACAAAGTCTGAGTTTCAGAGTCGATTCTCCCCCCTATAAAAACCTGAAGGCAGTCTGTGACCACTCCTTCTACCATTTTCTTCACTCCCATGAAGCCGAGGGGAGCGATTTGATTCACTGCACATGAACTGCTACATCCGGAAACTCTTATTCCGTCAATAAGCTGGGTATAGAGGTCTCCCCTATACTCAGGATATTTATCAAAAAGTTCTTCAATTTTATCAGAGATACTCTTACCTATTATTTGTGAGTCTAAAAGTCCTATTCCACAAAGGCTGGCTCCTATACAGGTAACTGTATGGTCTCTAAATTTGAGATCTGCCGCCCCCTGCTTATGAAGATTTCTTTTCAATAAGAGGTAAAGTTCAGGTAGGAAATTTTTATGAACCAAAGGAATATAAAGATCCTGTTCAGTTGTGAGTCTTACAAAAGGGCAGCCTGTTTTTTCTAAGATATAAGCTAATTTTTTCAGGTCTTCAGAAGAAAAATTACCACCGCCTATAAATAATCTTACGGAAAAAATTTCCCGGAAAATGCTTTCTTTAAGAGCTGCTTTTTTCCAAGTTTCAAAATCTTTAGTTTGAATATTTTCATTGGAGGATTGATTGAGAGAATTGATAACATCTTCATGATTTATTTTAGCAAAATTTTTGTATTTTTCTGGTATTTCTATTTTATTATAATATTCATAAAACAACTTTTGAAATTCTTCAAAACCTAACTGCTCTACCAAAAATCTTAGTCTCGCCTTGGATCTATTTATTCTTTCCCCGTGATGATGAAAAAGCTCTACCATTGCAGCAGAAACTCTGATACATTCATCAGCAGGTAAAAAGTTAAAGAGGACTTTTCCAATAGCAGGGCCTCTCCCCATTCCTCCGCCAGTATAAACTAAAAACCCCTTTTCTCCATCCTTTATTTTAGCTAAAAATCCCAGATCATTGACAGCTGTGTGCCCGTAATCTTCCGCCTCTGATGAAAAAGATATTTTAAATTTTCTTCCCAGGTCAAAAGCTTTTTCAAATCCTTGCATAAACAGATCGGTTTGTATCGCATAGGGTCTTACGTCAAAAATACTCTCTTTTGATATTCCAGAAAGTGGTGAAACAAGCGGATTACGGTATGCATTTCCCCCGCCTCCCTTAAAAGGCATTCCATTTTCTGTACAACCCCTTACAACCTCATATACATTATCTGCTGGAACTCCCTGTAGTTGTATGCTGTCACGGGTAGATATATGTGCAAAAGATATATCATTCTTATCCATAATGTCTGCTATTACTCTGATCTTACTTAAGGAGAATTCTCCTCCCACCTGTCTAACCCTTGTCATAAATCTTCCATCTCTTGTGTTATATATCCCAAATTTTGCAGTTACTTTCTTTACATCAGGTATTTTCAGCTCACCTGCTGTATATTTTTCCAAAGCTTTTTTTATTTCTATATGCCCTAATTTCAAATTTTCTTCTAAGACCATTTTCTTCCCCCCCTTGGTACAAATAGTATACATTATTATAATACGTGAATGCTAATAATTACAATAGAACTATTTTATGGAAATAATAAGCATAAACTTATGAATATTAAAAAAAATTAAAAGGAAATTAAAAATTTGTCGTATAAAAAATTGTTAGAGTTTTTCAGATAATACATTTTAAATTGTTTTTTTTGATACACATAGTACGTAATTATCTACAGGAGGAATTTATGGAGAACAAAAATGAAAATTTATTATTTGACCTTTTTATATGTCAACGAAACTTTGAAAAATCTCTTAAAAATATAGTTAAGAAATTTGGGACTTCAAAAAATATTCTAGAGATTATTTTTATGACATATCTATACAAAAATCCAGGTATAACTCAATATGATCTTTGGAAAAAATTTAAAGTTGAAAAATCCCATATCAACAAAATTATAAAAAAACTTGAACTGGAAAATCTTTTAGAGTTAAGGGTAACGGTTCATGGAAGTTTGTCTAAAAAAAACATCTATCTAACTGAAAAAGGAAAAGAAATTTCAAATTTTACACTTAAAAATATGTCATATTTAAAGAAAAATATACTAAAAAAACATCCCCTTGTGGATTTTAATAACTTTGTATCCAACGTAAACTTACTTTCTAAGTTTCCTCAAGAAGATGTTATGTAAGTCGTCAATAACAGTAAATTTGTCCAGCGAGAAGTATAGGAGGGAAATATTTTGAATTATAAGATAAATATAACTAGTTGTCAGGGCTGTGAAGATTGTATTTTTAATGAATTAAAAGATATGAGAAAAGTTTTAAAAAATGGTGAACTGCTGGTAGAATCAGAAGGCATTCTATATGAAAAATGTGATGCTGTTGAAAAATTATCAGATTAATCAAAAAGATTAGAGAAGGGAACTGCCAAAAGCTCCTTTCTAAGTTTATCATGTCTTTCTAATATCATAACATTATTTCCCTTCGTGTTTCGGGCAGTATATTATTTTTGACTTTTCCAGTGAATCTACACCGGAACATCTGTCACTTACGTATTTTATACAACTTTTACATTTTTTCATAAGTCCTAACTTCATCGACGTTCCTCCTTTGGTCTGGGTAAAATTTATTTTTTACAGTGGCAGTATATCATTTCAGAACTTAATTTTCAAATTTTTATTAAACTTTATTGTAGAAATAATTTTGAAAAAATTATTTTAAAACTTTTTTTTATTTGTGTCGGTCTAAAAACGTGTGGGTAGTACATCTAATTATTGATGATAAGCTGGAGGTCAGAAGATGTTAAATAAAATATCTAGAAAAAAAATAGATGCTCTTTATAAAAAAGAGGGGTTTGAAAATCAGTTTGAAAAAACTAAAAATACAGGCCTAGAACTGATAGTTTCGGTTCAAAAGTTTACTATGGATCCTACAAAGAAAAAACTTGAGAATATTAAAAACTATGTTGCCGATTATTGGATTTTATGCAAACAAATTCTTAGAAATGCCTCAAGGGAGGAACTAAAATATCTTGTTAAACTGAATAATAGTTTTGAAAAAACCATTACAGACCTTGATTTAAAAGAGATCTATTCCAATATTATGGAGAAATATAAAGATGACATAGTAAAAATAACAGAGAATAAACTCAGAGATCTAAAAATTTCAATGACTGATACTTCAAAAAAAATTTACATCTAATCATTCTTTAGGGATGTACTAAAAAATAGAAGAGAGTTATCGTTATTTCTCCCTTTTTTTATTTTTTCAAATGTTCTTATTCATCATTGAAAAAAACTAAGTATATTGTATACTGACTATAGTATGACAACCTAAGATTTTGGAGGAATAATATGACTGTATATTCAATCTTATGGTCCTTCATCACATATCCGACGTAGAAGATATAATAAAAAAGTGGTCAGAAAGTTTAAACAAAGGGGGATATCTCTGCATAGCCGACTTAGAAGAGGAAGACGGGAGTTTTCACGGAAAAGAATTCTCTGGACACAAGGGATTCAGTAAAAGAAAATTAACCGAGATTTTTAAAAAGAATAATTTTAATTTCATAACCACTTCAGAACCCCATGTTATAAAAAAAGGGAGGTCAGACGGTAAGGTCACTGAATATCCAATTTTTTTAATGATAGGCAAAAAAAAACTAAGTTAATATTTTAATCTGTAAAAAGCCTTCCCACATTAGAGATGGGAAGGCTTTTCATATTCTGAATAAATAAGGATAATATAATGTTTAAGAATATTCTTAATTGATTCCATTCGCTATTGCATTAAGAGATTTTATCTGATCTAAACTTCCAAGTACAAGAAGTTTATCTCCCGCATTAATCCTTGTATGTGACATGGGATTAAATTCAGTTTTTTCTTTTTTTTCTATCCCTATTACAATTAAATTTGTTCTCTGAGGAATCATAGCTTCTTTTAGATTTTTTCCCTCTATATCGCTGTTAGTTTTTATCTCTACTGAAGCAAACTTCAAAGTTTGTAACGAACTATTGTTACTCATAATATCTAAAAAACTCAGTATATTACTCTGGGTAGCAGTAGCAAAAAGTCTACTAGCCTCTATTTCTAAAGGCGAGATGACTATATCCGCCCCTGCAGTCTTCAATTTTTTAGTGTTTCCAACCTCAATAACTCTTGTGACAATTTTGATATTTTTACTCAGTTCTCTAGAACTTAAGGTTATAAATAAATTTTCCGCATCTGTGGCAAGAACCGATAGAATTACCTTAGCTCTTCCTATCCCCGCCATTTTAAGAGTTTCATCATCTGTGGCATCACCAATTATATAGTGGAAACAGTCTCCAAATTTTTCAACATAATGTTCTAATTCTTCGTAGGATTTTTCAATTACAACAAAATCTAATTCATTATTGATAAATTCCTCTATAATTTTTTTTCCTGTCCTTCCACATCCAACAATTATGTGATGATCTTTCATGGTGTCTATTTTTTTCCTCATTTTAACCCCCTTGAGATAATTTTTCATTTGCCCCTCTATAAAAAAAGTAGTCAGATGTCCAAGGGCGTATATAACTACAGATATCCCTGCGAGTATGAGAAGACAGGTAAAAATTTTTCCCTGATTTGTCAGGGGTTCAACTTCCCCAAATCCAACAGTAGATAAAGTTATAAATGTCATGTATAGTGAATTTATGAAACTGTATTCTTCAATATAATAATATCCCAAAATTCCCAACATAAATATTATTACTAGTATCCACATTGCAATAATAACCTTTTTAATTTGACTCTGCATATATTCTCCTTCTAAATTATTTAGCACATTATCAATATATTAATAATAAATTCTTTACTATGATTTTTATTTTTTCCTTTTATGACTACTATGATATGCTTTTCCCAACTAAAATACAAACTTTTTTATTTTCACTTTTTAAGAGGATTCTTATTATTAATTTTGTAAATATATAGTAAGTAAATTATACCAGGAGGTGCACTATATGAGCAATCAGTTTCATGAGCCTTTTGAACTTCTTAGTGAAAAAACTAAAGATGTTACCAGGGCAATCAATAGTCTGAGGGAGGAACTCGAGGCTGTAGACTGGTACAATCAGCGAGCCGATATCGCAACTGATGATGAACTCAGATCGATTCTTGAGCACAACAGGAATGAAGAGATGGAGCACGCAGTAATGTTGATGGAGTGGCTCAGGAGAAATATGGATGGATGGGATGAGGAGATGCAGACTTATTTTTTCACCAATTCACCAGTTACAACTTTAGAAGAAGAAGTTGAACAATCAGATAAATCTGGAGATGCCATTTCTTTTGGAAAATCTTTGAATATAGGAAGTATGAAATAAATTTAGGAGGGATATGGATGAATGTGTTAAAAAGAGAACTCGCTCCAATTTCCAGTAAAGCTTGGTCAGAGATAGATGGAAGGGCTAGGGAAATTTTAAATTACTATCTTTCAGCTAGAAAGTTCGTAAATGTACAGGGGCCTAAGGGACTTGATTTTACATCTGTTACTGAGGGGAGGATACAAGTACATAATGACCCTATCTTAAATTACGGTATTTTTAAAGTTAAGCCCCTTGTGGAGCCGAGGGTAAGTTTTGTTCTCAGCCGTTGGGAACTTGATAACATAGAGAGGGGAGCTAAGGATATAAACTTTGATGCTTTGGATGAAGCTGTAAAAAAAGTAGCACTTTTTGAAGAAAAAGTTATTTTTCAAGGACTGCAAGAAGCAGATATAAGTGGTATTTTTGACTGTTCTTCACATAAGGTAAAAACTTTTGGTGACTCAGATGAAGAGATACTTTCTAGCATATCACAGGGAATAATGGAATTGGAGAGATCTATAGCTCCAAAACCTTATACACTCGTAGTTAGTGAAGACTACTGGTGCAAATTAAGTTGGATGGGTAAAAGATTCCCACTGCTAGATCAGATAAAATCTTTGATAGGAGGAGAGGTAATAGTCAGCAGAAGTATAGAGGGTGCTGTTTTATTACCTTTTGATAATGAAAATATAGAATTTTCTGTAGGGGAAGATTTTTCCATAGGTTATCAAGAGCATTCTGAAAGTGAAGTTAAATTATTTATCACTGAGACATTTACTTTTAGGATATTAGACGAAAGCTTTATAGTGCTGTTTAAATAAAAAATGTTTTTGTTAAAAAAAGGAAATAAGTAGGCTTAGGGTATAAACTATACTATAGCGTTTTTTAACTAAACAAGGGAGGTATTTTTATGAAAAAGGGACTAATTATTTTATTTGCTGCAGGTTTACTTGCTGCATGTACTTCAACTGAACCAATGGATGCACAGGCAGGAGCTTCACTTAACAGAGCTGATACAATTGCCAAGTATGAAGCTTTATCAACCAAGGTAGATGCTATCGCATCTAATCCAGATTCAACTCCAGAGGAGTTTGCTGCTGCACAAGCTGAAGTAAAAGAATTTATGGATTATCTAAATTCTTACAAAGCATCTGCTACTCCAGGAGCACAAAAGTATATTGATGAATTTACAGGATCTTTAGAAAATTCCAATATCTTTAGACAAGGAAAAAATGACTAAATTTTCATGAGAATGAGGGTGACCCACAAGTAGTTTTTCTACTTGGGTCACCCTCTTGATTTTTAAGAAAATTTTGTTAGATTTACCTAAAGAAGATATCACTTCCGACAACCTCTTCAGGTTATGAGCAATAGATATGATCCCCCACTCTACATTGACCTTTTCCAGTCCCCTAAGGAGGAATCTTTTGAAACCGCCATTGCCTTTGATCAGTCCGAAGACTGCCTCTACATCAGCGCAATGATGCTTACGTAAAGTAGTTCCTTTTTCTGAGAAAAGCTTCAGACGAGCTATTCTTTTGTACTATTCCAGAGGATCATTCACCGTTAACGTTCTGCTGTAATTGCCTCTAGTGCATTTATCCTTCATCATACAATCATAAGAATTATCATACTTGTAAGTTTTCAGAATCTAAATGTATCCGTTCTCTGTTTCTTTTTCTTCACTTCCCTGGTAAGTAAGCCTTTCACCATTGGGGCATATATATTCACCCTTTGACTTATCGTATATGAATGCGTTTTTATCCCATTTTTTACTTGCTGTTTTCCCTTTAATATCCATGCACCAAGTACCATATTTGACATAAGCTTTTAAGTTTTTCTCTTTAAGGTAACTGTAGTTTTAGTGACAATTTTTCATATAGTCTTCTTTCATCCTCATAAAGGTTACATCATGATCTATTTTAGAAAAGCTGTTTCTATTGCCTGCAATTTTAGTATATTCCTCATATTTTTGGCCTCTGGGCGCATAATCTTCATCAATGATTTTCTTTTTTTTCACCAGTTCTTTTTAAACGCCTGACTCTAGGGCAGTGTTTATGCTCTTACTGATTTCTTTCAACTCATTGGAGTTGATCCTCTCCCCTTTATATTCCTCGAGCTCCTTTAATCCATATTGTTAATTTTCTTCATGTGTGATCTCTTTAATCTCAGAGAGAAGCTTCTTAATCTCACCTTTGCAGAGCCTCATCGTATTTCTTAGTTGATTTACTCCATACAAAAGAAAATTTACGTGCGTCAGCCTCTATATTTGTTCCATCTAAAAAGTAGTTTTCATATTTCACATATCCTTTTTCCATTAAAAATAATAATATCTTGGCAAAAATATCATCAATCTCATTTTCAAGTTTTCCGCTTCTAAATCTATTGATATTTCTAAAATTAGGCTTTTCATTTCCTGCAATCCACATGAAATATATATTCTTCCTAAGTTGTTTAGCAATCTTTCTTCCTAAATAAACCCGTTATGTATAAACGTAAACTAAAACCTTCAAAAGCATTTTAGCATGGTAAGTTCTCTTTCCACCTCCTTGATATTTTTTAACAAGATTATCAATATCGATGGAGTCAATATTCTCATTAACTACAGTAACAACATGATTATTAGGAATTAAAGTGGCTAAACTCGATAGTAGTATCATTTGATTTTGATTATATTCTCTAAAAGCAACTTTTTTCTTCATACTAAAAATATTACCTCAAAAAATACATAAAGGCGAGTCTTTTGGGGCACCCTCTTTCTCTTTATACTAAGTGAAGTATAGAATAAAAATTCTTACTTTTTAGATTTCTAACCCTCAATTACCAACTTCTAATTTAATTTAAAATTTATGATATTAAAACTTTTGTAAATAGCTGTCTAGCTGATTGAAAGTAGCATTTTTTATTAGGGTATTCTCAAAATAAATTTCCTCTACAAATAACTTTGAAATTCATCTGATCGAATAAAAAATGAGAGTACTAAAATAGATTTTTCCCAATAAAACTCTTGCATAAAGTATTTAAAATATATTTTTTAAATTTTGACCTTATTTAGACTTTATATAGAAATACAACACTACGCTATTAAAACAACCTGGTGGCTATTCAAATTCATATAAAAAGAGTATTACAAAATAAAAAAATTAATAATTATTTAATTAATTATTATATATTTTGAAAATTCATCTTGTAAAATGATGTTAATTTTCAAAAAACCGAGATTTATTCATTTTATTATTTAAAGTAATAAATATTTTTTAACTATAGTCTCGTGATATAAATATAATTACAGTTATATATAATATTGTTATTTGAATAATTATTACATAAATAAAATTCAGTTTCTAGACCTTAATTTATCACGTTTTTATAAATAAAAGAATATTTATAAAAAATCATAGATATTATTCAGTTTAATAAAATTTTTTCTAAAATTCTAACTTTTTAAAAAGTCTTATAAAATAAATTACAGACAAATAAAGGTATCGAATTTTCTATAAGAAAACTATTGACTTTTAAAGCAAAATGGGGTATAGTGATTTTGATGTTAAATAATGAAAATTCAAATAAAAACATATTGGAAACTTCCGAAATACGGCCTGATAAAAATATTCAAATCAAATCTTCCAGTGAGGAAAGAGAGCTGTTTGGAATGAATCTAAAAATACGATATTTAGAGATAAACTATACTAAAACAGGTATAATAGAAGAACTTTATTTTAAATAGGTCTTATGTAAGATTATTTTATTTGGATGGGCATTTTTTAAAGTTATAAGAATGTAATTTGGATTTATCTTGGTGAAGTTTTTTACATTAATATTAATTAACCTAAGTTGCTACCTTTATTAAATTAAAGTATTGAATTTCTCCGAAAACCTGTGTTACTTTCTTTGCTTGCCCAAAGAAAGTAACCAAAGAAAAGGCACCCCTAATTAAAATTAATGAAAGTTGTAAAAATAAATTTTACAAGAACTAGAAAATATACTCGTTCCACTCATTATTTTCTAAGTCAAATCACTTCTGAACTAACTTTCTATTGAAATATAGTCGGTAAACCTCCTTATTTCAATGAAAGTGGATTTCACAAGATGATTTCTTAACGGCATTTTTTAAAGGGGAAAGCAGTCTGAAAATTAAAAGATTTTTATTTTTACTCTGTGAAACTCCTGCTTTTTCTCTGCATCCTCTGTGAGCAAAAGGTTTTTTATTATTCGTGTTAATTTCCCTATCTTTTATTAGTGTCCATTCGTGACAAAATCTTTTGATTCTGATTTTCAGATAAATTCAGTAATTTAGGAGAATTTATTTCAAGTAGCAACTTGGGTTAATTATATAAAATAGAGTGACTAAAAAGGGAGTGCTCAAAATGACAGAATTAGCAAAATATATATTAAAAGAAGAAAATTTATTACCTTGTGACAACCATTTTTCCACGGGAGAAATAGAGAAGTATATATTGAAAAAAGGTAATGTATCACCATGTAGAAAATATACTTCAAAAAGTGACAAAGAATATTATACCTTGTGGAAAAAAATAAATAAAAGAAGTGAAATGACTGGAGATATAATATTCTCATACTATAAGGATGTTGAGGTTAATCAGAATCTAGAGAACTGGGGAAATAAAAATTTGTATCTTGGAAAAAGACTCTCAATATATTAATTTATAAAAAATAAGTTCTTAAAATGCTACTGATCTTTTAAGTCCAAAAAAATTAAGAGGGTAATCCACAGTAGTTTTTCTACTTAGGTTACCCTCTTTTTTATTTCGTGTTTTTCAAGGTATTTAACTTTGAACTTAATCTAATATTACTAATCTAAAGCAGGTAATTTTTCTATGGCACGTTTTTCCAATAAACCTTTGGCATTGATATATACCTCTGTAACCTTTGTATCAGCATGTCCTAAAAAATCCCTTATCTCCATAATGTCGGCTCCCTGGAGAGATAATTCAGTGGCAACGGCATGACGGATATTATGAGGACTTATATCCTTCTCTATCAACTTTCCCATATTCTGTATGATAGTATAGAGGGAGCTATATGAAAGTCGAATATTATTTAAAAAATCAGACGGAAATACATATCGATTCTCCAACTGGGAATCGGATAAGATGTATAATCTCTTTATGTATTTTTTATAGGAAAATATTTTTTCTACACATTCTGGATGGAGAGCCTTATATTGTTCGCGACCACTTTTGGTTTTTTCGAGTTTAATAACATATTCTCCTTCACGTTTAATGATATCACTATACTTTAAATTTAAAAGTTCTTGGCTACGCATTCCAGTGTAAAATAAAGTATGAACTATTATCCTATTTCTGTAGCTCTTGTCATCAAAAACCTCATGCCTTTGCAGTATTTGTTTTATCTCTGTAAAAGACACCTTGAGAACATTTTCAAAATTATGTCTGGATACTTTCAAAAGTGGGACAAATTTCAAAGGATTTTTATGACCGTGTTTTTCCAACTCATTATAAAGACTTTTCAGCGATGAAATTATCTTGTTTACAGAAGTATTTTTTAATTCCCGTTCCTCTATAAGATGATAAACATAATCTTCTATATCTTCTTTTTCCACCTCTGCCATGAGTTGTACTATTTCGTCCTTATGAAATTCTCCATTGCCTTCATAAACAAAATTTAAAAACTTATTCAAATAAAACATATAGTCTTTTAAAGTTTTTTCAGATTTATACATGGAAAAAATATTTTTCGAATTTAGATTTCTTTTCCTTTTTTTCCTATTTCCTATTTCAAAATTTTCTTTTTTTGCTATCTCCATAATATTACCTTTCAAGTTTTTTTTAAAAAAGTCCTCTAAAATTAAATACAGAAATTATCTGGTTTTCATTTTAAAATCCAAAACTTCCACAACCACCTTTCTGCCATCAATGTCATCGACATTTATATGTCTTTTAACCTGAAATTTTTCCCCAGATTTCAAGTTGTTAACAGTAATAAGTTTTCTAAGGGAATATTCGTCACCAAATAAAAACTTTATCTTATATACTACATATTCCAAATCGTATTCTGAATAATTCACAACATCAAAAGTCACACGTCTAAAGTCATCGTCTTTTGAATCCACATCTAAATTTTCTACTTTCACCATTTTTTGAAATTCTAATTTTCTGTGATAATTGTCCATAGTCTCCCAGGTTTTATCTGCTTTTAAAACGATCTCTTCATCTTTTGAGTTTCTTACAACCTCAATATCTCTGGCAAAGAGAAAATTCCCAAGTAATATCAGACTGGCTGTTATTAAATGTAATTTTTTCATTGAACACCTCCTAAAAAATTTCTTTTAAATCAACCTCTTTTACTTCACCTAGTGGGAGATCTCCAAGTTCCAAATTTCCAAAACTAAGTCTTTTGAGATAAATCACTCTATTCCCAACAGCCTCAAGCATTTTTTTTACTTGATGAAATCTTCCTTCACTTATCGTGAGCAAAATTTCCATATTATTTATTATCTGAACTTTTGAAGGTTTCGTAATGTAGCCTCCGATATCAACACCTTCCCTTAATAGCTTTACTGATTTTTCGTCTATTTCCTTTAAGAGTTTTACCAGATAAGTTTTGTCGACATGTTTTTTAGGGGATAGCAGTTCATGGGCTAGTTTCCCGTTATTGGTAAATAAAAGAAGTCCCTCTGTATCCTTATCAAGCCTTCCTACTGGAAAAAGGTCTTTTCTGTTTACCCATTCTGGAAGCAGCTCCATCACTGTTCTTTCTCTCGCATCTTCAGTGGCGGTTATAAATCCAGCTGCCTTGTTCATTATGTAAAATCTGTCCTTCTTATATTCCAAGACAGTTTCTCCAATTTTTATCACATCTTTTTCTAAATCTATTTTTTCTTTAGGAGAATCTGCTATTTTACCATTGATAGTTATCTCGTTCTTAGATATTATATTTTTAACCTCTCTTCTAGTACCTACACCACATTCAGTAAGAAATTTATCTAATCTCATTTTACCTCCTTGTAAAATAAAAGCAGCCCCAAGGCTGCTACATTGTATTTGTAGGATCTATAGGTTTATTATTTTTACGAATTTCATAATGAAGATGCGGACCAGTTGACAAGCCTGTATTTCCAGTTTTTGCTATAATCTGACCTTTTGAGATCTTTTGGCCCTTCTTTACCAGCCATCTATTTAGATGTGCATATCTACTTTCATAGCCGTTGCCATGGTTTATTATTACGACTTTCCCATATCCCCTCATCCATCCAGAGTATGTGATGGTACCTGAATAGGGAGCATACACAGGAGTATTCATTTTTGACCTCAAATCTACTCCGTCATGTGTGGTTTTCCTTCCTGTTATGGGATGGATTCTGGTTCCAAAGTTACTTGTAATTTCTTTTGTTTTTATGGGCCACTTAAAAGACTTTAAGGTTGGAGAGATATATAAATTTTTACCCACCGATCTTGAAGTCTGGATGTTATCTTTTGAATATTTTGAATTCAGATATATCTTTTGACCAACATATATCGTGTTGTTTGGGAGGTTGTTGTATTTCCTCAGCTGTTCTACAGATATGTCATACCATACGGATAATCTATATAAGGTTTCCTCTTGTTTTATAATATGGTAGCTTGGCCTGGAATTCGAACTTTCAGTCTCTCCCTTGAGTAACAACTTGGTTCCGGCATTTATATGTGGGGTATTTAGGTTATTTAAAGCCATTATTTCTGTAACACTTACCTTGTTTTTCACAGCTATGGAATAAAGCGTATCCCCCTTTTTCACTTTGTGATACTCACCACTGCTGCATCCTATTATTACTATAGAAAAAGCTGATATTAATAATTTTTTAAAAATGTTCATTGCTTATTCCCCCAATACTTTGTATAGATAATTTACCACAATTTATATTAAGTTTCAAATTTATTTATTGGAAAAATCAATTATGAGTAGTATAATTATTTTAAGTAATAATAACTAGGGGGCTTATGTTTTATGGTTAATTTTGAGAAAGTAGATGAAATGATAAAAATTATAGAAGATGGTGAAGTGCAGGATGGAAAAAATTTCAACCAGTTTGCTGTTGAATTTTATTTAGAGTCAAAATCTTTGCCACTTTCAAAATACCTAAGAATGCAGAAAAAAACAAAAAAAATGCCAAAAATAATGAACACAAAAAAAGCTGGGGAAGTTCTGTACTTTACTGAAAAAGATGATGACGCAAAACGATTTTTAAAAAGAAAAGGGTATGGCGAAATCCCTCAACTTAATTATACATGCATTATGCTTCTCAGAAAGGTTGACATTATCACAAATTGGACTAAGATACTTTCATATTTTGAGGGAAAAGGCACCATAGAGGAGATAAATAACTCAACAAGGACAGAACTCCTTCCTGAAGAAAAAAGAAAAATGGACGAATTTATCAAAGAAAAATTAAAACTTTCGGAAAGAGAATACGAGTGGTTCTGTGTGAAACTTTCAAAAGTATTTGAAAACAAAGAGATAATGAAGGCCTTAAAAAAAGTAGTCAGATAACCAAAACCCATTGCTCATTTTAGTTTGAGCAATGGGTTTTTTTATGAATCTATTCCCAAAATATTTTTTATAAATATTCCTACAATAAAGGAAAGGGTAGCAATACCAAGACTTAGAAAAGTCATCTCAAAAAATCTTTTTTTGAATGAGGCTCCTGTAGCTACTGCAACATAATAGTTGAATACAAAAATTATAGAGATACCGATTATGAGAGTCAGAAATAATGCCATATAGGGAGTAGCACCCAACAAAAAAGGAGTTACTAAAAGAAATACAGTGATCATATATGTAATGCCTGTGTAAATGGCTGCTCTTTTGTGATTTTTATCGGAATTTTTTTCAGCCTTTGAAGAAAGGTATTCTGAGGCTCCCATAGATAGGGAGGCAGCAATTCCTGTAATTAGGCCGACCATGGCAATAACTTTTGAATCATCAAGTGCAAAGGTGTAACCTGCAAGGGCTCCAGTAAGCTCTATAAGTGCATCATTAAGACCCAATATTATAGAACTCACATATATAAGTTTCTCTTCCTTCAAAAGGTCTACCACATCTATCTCATGATTCTCCTCATCTTCCAAAACTCTTTGGATTTCAGGAATTTTTTTTATTATGCCCTTATAGTTTTCCTGAGCCTTTTGTTCCCCAAGCTCCATAGCTTTTAGACCAAAAGTAAGGCCAAAATATTTTGCCATAAAATAATTTTTTTTGGCTCTAAAGCAATTGGGTTTTACTTCACATTTGGTGTACTGCTTAAAAAATTCATAGTGAGAGAATTCTGATTCAGCGAGTTTTATAAGTGTCTCCTTATTATTCTCTCCACTTATTTTTGCAAGCATCATGTACGTATGATGCTCTGTTATCTCATCTCTCTGAAATTTTTTTAGAAGTTTTATCAGGTCTTTTTTCAATAGATCACCCCCTATACCCTAGAAGTTCACCTCACTATGCTAAATTATTTTATCCTTCCTACTATTTAGATATAAGTATTATAGAGCTTTTAGGATGTACCAGATGTTTTTTCCTTTTTACTATAATTGGATCTTCAAGGAAATCATCTTCTAAATACGTATCCACCACCCGATACCATTTTTTCCCATTCTTCAAAATAGGCAATTCGAAGATCAATGGTTCATGATATGAATTTAGAGCGACATATATATCATTATCTTCTTCTTGAATTTCTCTGGTATCTCCCCCATCAATCATAAAGGCTATACTTTTTGAATAATGGGACCAGTCAGGAGTGCAAGCCCTTATCCCGTGCCAGGTTATGTCTTTATAACCATCTCCATCTATGTCTGTATCGGTAAAAAAATGTGCTCTCTTAAGAGCCTGGTGATCCTTTCTAAAAGCTATCATATTTTTCATAAATCGATATATATCTCTAAATTCACCTAGTCTATCCCAGTTGATCCAATTCATTTCATTATCCTGACAATAAGCATTATTGTTTCCCTGCTGAGTTTTAGCCATTTCGTCGCCCATTAAAATCATGGGAACACCCTGAGAAAGCATAAGTATTACCAGATAATTTTTCATTTGTCTTTTTCTTAATTTGATAATTGTAGGATCTAGGGTATCACCCTCTATACCATGGTTATAAGAGTTGTTATGATTCTCCCCGTCTTTGTTGTACTCGCCATTGGCATGATTGTGTTTTTTGTTATAGGAAACTAGGTCCCACATGGTAAATCCGTCATGAGAGGTTACAAAATTTATACTGTGATAGGGTCTTCTTCCAAATTTTCTAAAAAGATCTGGACTTCCTACCAATCTTGTGGCCAAATCCTGTACCTGTCCCATATCACCGCGCACAAACCTTCTGATAGTATCACGGAATTTACCGTTTAATTCGGCCCATCCGCACGGAAACTCTCCTAAATAATAACCTCCTGCTGCATCCCACCCCTCTGCTATAAGTTTCGCTCCAGATAGAACAGGGTCATCTGCAATATCTTTCAGCAGCGAGAGGTCACCTATCCATTTTCCGGTACTGTCACGCCCCAGTATGGCAGCCAGGTCAAAACGGAATCCATCTACATTGAGCTGCCCGTACCAGTATCTCAGACTATTTATGATGAGTTCTTTTACAACAGTATGACTGCAGTTTACTGTGTTCCCTGTCCCAGAATAATTTGAGTAGTACATCTTATTTTTTTCTAGTATATAATACACAGAATTATCAAGTCCCTTAAAGGATATAATAGGCCCCATCTCATTACCTTCCCCTGTGTGGTTAAATACCACATCTAAGATAACCTCTATACCTACCCTATGAAGAGCCTCCACAAGTTGCCGAAACTCGACAACATGTCCTCCCAGTTTTCCAAGGACTTTTCTGTCTCCAGAAAGATAGTTAGAAGTAGGTGCGTAGAAACCAATAGGGTTATAACCCCATACATTTTTTAGTTTTTCTCCGGTTATAGGGTTGGTTCCCACTACATCCTCTTCATCAAATTCAAATATAGGAAGGAGCTGCACTGCTGTTATTCCAAGGTCCTTCAGATGGTCAATTTTTTCTATTAGTCCTTTATATGTTCCAGGATGCGTTACACCAGAATTTTTGTTTGCAGTAAATAATCTTATATGCATCTCATAAATAATTGAATCTCGAAATTCATTTTTAGGTTTCATATCTTCAGACCAGTTGTAGGTTCTAGTATCTAAGATCAAACCCTTCCTAGGAGATTTTGGACACCCATTTTTAGGAGTTATACATTTTGCGTAGGGGTCTATAAGCAATTTATCAGAAGAAAACCTGTGCCCTAGCTTCATGTCAAAAGGCCCGTCTACTATCCAGCCATAATAATACCCCTCATCCATTCCTTCTAGATATACATGCCATATATCTCCTGTTTTATTAATATTTTTATCCAATTTATATGAAAAACAAGGTTCACAATCATCTGAATGTTCAAATATCTGTAAAGTCATTTCAGTTGCATTTCTGCTGAATATCCCGAAATTCACTCCTGCATCAAGAACAATTGCCCCCATAAAATAAATTCCCGGTCGAGCTATAAATTTATTCATAAAAAATCACCTCCGAAACTCTATCTATATAATACCAATTTTTTACAATTTTCATTTATTGTTTGGATAAAAATAAAAAGACAGAAGTTTCTTCTGCCTTTTAAGCTAAACTTTTTTAGAGGTTTCTAATCTCCTATAATTTCAGCCTTTATTGCTTTTTTTAATCCCATTTATACTAAGTTTTATCACTTATTTGATCTTATAAGAGGTTCCATAAGTGTTATAATGAACTTTTGAAAAATCCATATCATCTTCAGTATAAAAAGGTCTTTCCTCTTCAGGATATCCCATTGCCAGTATAGCAAGTACTTTTAGATCTCCCTCTATACCTAATATCTCTTTGACTATAACATCTGCTCCCCTTCCATCTTCAGATGGTCTTTTGTCAATCTGTACCCAGCACGATTTCAGTCCCTGTTCTTCTGCCTCTAGCTGCATAAATGTAAGAGCTATAGAGCAGTCTTCTAGCCATGTATCTGACTTTTCAGCTTCACCGAGAACTACTACCGCTACCGGGGCACCTTTTACAAGCTGACCTCCTGCAGGTTTTGCCTTAGAAAGTTTATCTAGTTTAATCCCGTCGTCTACCACCACAAATTTCCAAGGTTTTTTGTTTTTTCCACTTGGAGATATGAGTCCCGCCCTTAAAATAGTTTCCAATTTTTCAACTTCTACTGATTTTCCCTGAAATTTTCTGATACTTCTTCTCTTTTTCAGTAATTCAAACAACATACTTTATTCCCCCTTAATCTTCTATTAGATTATACAAAAGTTTTATCTCTTCTTTCCACAATGTTTCATCTATTGTTTCCAAAATAATAGGCATTTTATCAAATCTGGTGTCATTCATGAATCTCTTAAAAAAGTCCATTCCGAGGACACCCTTGCCTATACTGTCGTGTCTGTCTTTTCGACTTCCTGTGTCAAACTTTGAGTCGTTGAGGTGAACAGCCTTCAGATATTTGAAACCTACTATTTTTTCAAACTCATCCATTGTTTTTTTATATCCATTTTTATCTTTTAACTCATAACCTGCAGCAAGTGTATGACACGTATCTAAGCAGACTCCTATCCTTGATTTATCATATATTCTTTCTATTACATAAGCCAGATCTTCGAATCTATTTCCAAGATTAGACCCCTGACCAGCTGTATTTTCTAATATCACAGAAATATACTCTGTATCTTCCAAGGCTTTATTTATACAGTTGGAAATATGGTCAAGACACTCCTCACGGGAGATCTTATTTAGATGGCTCCCAGGATGTGTATTTATATATTTTAGACCCAGTTGTTCACATCTCTTCATCTCGTCGATAAATGCATTCAGAGATTTTTCTCTTTTTTCTGCATCTGGATTTCCCAGGTTTATAAGGTATCCGTCATGAGGAAGGACCACCTCAGTAGCATATCCATTTTTCTCCATGGCTTCCTTAAATTTTTCTATATCCTTATCAGTGAGTGGTTTTGCCTCCCAACGTCTCTGATTTTTTACAAAAAGTCCAAAGGCCCTCGCCCCTATACCCTTTGCATTTATAGGGGCATTGAAGACCCCGCCTGATGCACTTACATGTGCCCCAACATACTTGTTTTTTATTTTTTCTTCTCTAGTTCTGGTGTCTTTTTTTATTTTTTTATTCATAGGTATCTTACTCCTATACTCAGATTTATATTTATACAGAGTATACCATATTTTATAGTGAGAAATTAAGAACATATTCCCTAAAATGTAAAAACAAATATCTCATAACTAATATACGAATAATCAAAACTACCACTTCAAGTGGTAGTTTGTCCCCCCCTATAAGGTCATGGGTCCAGCTTTGGCGATCTCCTCAGGGCTCGTACCTTCAAACTCACTCTTTTTACCTTTTTCAGGTTTAAGGGAGATTAATTTATCCCATTCCATCTGGTTTTGAAATTCTTTCTTGTCTTTGCCCCTCCTTTAGCTTTTTCAAAGATTTCTTTTACCCTGTCAGCAGGATATTCCCCCTGTGGATAGGTCCCGTTCAAATACCTTTACCCGTTTTTTCATTGATTTCACCCCGTAAAATAAAAAGAGCCCGAAAAGATCTGTAACAGGTACAGTTCTTCGCGGACTCTCGGTCTCTTATTTTTATTGTTTTTTTATTTTAATATAGTTTAGTGGTTTTGGCAATGGATTAATATAAAATTATTATTTCTTAAAGGGAGTAAACTTACTGCCTTTTTCTAATCATCTTCTCTGTTTTCAATTACAAGTAATTCTTTTATCTCATTTATCCTCACACTATTGTCCTTCCCAGTCATTTCTTCTTCCATTTCAAGCGTTTTAAATTCATTTAATAATTCCTGATACTCCGTTTCAGTCATTATTTTGTCTATTTTTTCCATGATAACCTCCTATTCTTCATCTATGATGCTTCATATTCAGCTATAAAGTCCTTAACTCCTTATATATTATTCTTTGGAATATAGAATATTCCTATAAAAATATTTTCACATTTTTAAATTTATTTTATATTTTTAAAAACTCCACTGACAAAGTTATTTCCCCAGAAGTATTTTAGAGAAACCTGTTCAAAATTGTTATTTTTAATAAATGATAGAGTATCTCTGTTTAGATGACACCCCATGGCAAATTTCTTCCATACTGGAGTAAGGATATTCTGAAGGCTAAATAAAAATCTGTTTTCATTTTTTATATGCTCCAGAATCAGCAATTGCCCTCCTCGTTTACATATTCTCTCGGCTTCTTTCAGGGCTTTTTCCGGATTAGGTATAGTGCATAAAGCCAGGGTAATTAGCACAGTATCAAATGTATTATCTTCAAAAGGCAGTTCTTCAGCAAAAGCTGAAATGATTTTAATATTTTTACTACCAATCTTCTTTTGAGCTTCTGCATTCAGCACTTCGTCTGGCTCTACAGCTATCACTTCATTATCGGTGTAAAACTCAAAATTCACACCTGTTCCTGCCCCAAGTTCGATAATTTTTCCACGGATATTCTCAAGAAGTATTTTTCTTTCATTACGCAATTTCTTTTTTTCAAGAACATTCATTAAATTATCATACATATATGCTTTCATTTTTATAATGCTCCCTTTTATTTATTCCTCTAACTTTTTAATGATAATTTCTTTCTTGTCAGTATAAGTTACACTTACCTCTCTATCTTCTTATGAAATGCCCACATCTTCAATCCATGTTTTGGATAAAGATATTCTTGTTGTCAAACTTCCACTTCCAGATTTAGCAAACATAACATTCAGTTTTCTGTTTCCCATAGCTCACCTCCGACTCGTTAAAAACATACTCCACAAACTACGAGTCGTCAAGTTTTGTTTTTTATTTTTTTGGAGGAGATAAAAAAAATTCCATAAAATTATGGAACTTAATTGGCATCAATTATTTTTTAATAAAATAGTAAGAATGTAAGTTATTAAAAAAGGTAGTAAAAAATAAACAATATTAAATAAATAAAACTTAAACAAATAACAAATATATTTAAGCCATTCCTCAAAGTTTTTACTTGCCTTTGTTTTTAAATAATCTTCTTCTAATTGATTTTCGTAATTATTTAATATTTCTTGATACTTGTTATTTATTTCTGTGATTTTTTCAGAAGAAATAGATTCTGCTGCTTCTGATTCAACTTCTAATTTTGATAACTCTGTATAACATTTTTTCATTCTATCTGCTCTTTCTTTGAATGAATGACTGTAACTATATATCGAAAATGTAAATAAAATGATAGAAGAGACAAGTAATAATAAATCTGGGTCTTCTATACCTATTATTCTAAAAGAATCTTTTTTTACATAAGCTAGTACAGAGAATACTAGAATAAAAAGTGAATAATAAACATTAAGTATTAAATTTCTTTTATCTAAAAATAGAAGTCTTGCTTCAGAGCACATTCTTATTTTTTTAGTATTCCAAATTCTATTACAAATTTTTTCTTTCAATTTTTCCAATTAACTCTCCCTGCCTTTATCTTCCTCTAATTCTCTTACCGTTTTAAAAATTACTCCCTGAAATAAATTATTAATCTTAGACTCATCCATTTCACTAACGTCTTTTTCAGAATAAAGATTTTTAGAGATTAAAAAATTTTTACGTTTTTCAGGAGTATCAAACTCTTTATTTACATCACAAATATAGGTTGAGTTCCTATTTCTCTTGATTTCTAATAACGATCTTGAGAATTTTTTTAATCTCTTTTGATGTTCAGGTAACAGTTGGTATTTATTAGAGAATTTTTTAAGTAAATTATCTAAACGATACATCAATCTAAAGTCATTAATTTTGGAAAAATAAAAAAGCCAACCATATTTTTTTATTATCTCTTTTTTCTCAAGTGTATCTTCAATAGAAGTCAATTTAATACCTGTAATGCTACAATTTATTCTCCAAAACTGAAATTCAAGTAAATCGGACTTACTATGTTTTAAATAACTATATTCTGAGAATAACTTTTCAAGCTTTTTTTCTTGCTTTAAAACATTATTTTTTTTAATCGTCAGATCTTCTCCGACGATACGATATCCTAAATAATCCAATCCTTCAGTTAATCTACCATAGTGTGTTTTAGAATGATTCAAACTTAAATGGTAATCATTTCTTAGTATCAGTTCAATCTTGGTCTTATGTCAATATAGTAGTCAACCTAACACCAACTTTTTCTGTAATTTTTCAAATTCAATAGGGGAGACATTTCCTAAGAAGCTGTGTCTCCTCTCTTTATTATAAAATTCTATGTAATCAAATACCATTGCCTTCATATACCTCATAGTTACTAGGCCTTCCACATAAACCATCTCTTTTTTCAAAGAAGCATGAAAAGATTCGATCACTGCATTATCATAACAGTTCCCACGTCTACTCATAGACTGGACTAACCCTAGCTTCTTTAAAAGGTTAGAGTATTCCCTGCTTGAATATTGCGATCCTTGATCACTATGAATTATAACCCCTTCCTCTGGTTCTTCCAGTAAAAATGCTCTTGTTAAAATATCTATTACTAACTCACTAGTCATGCGCTTGCCTATATCGTAGGCGATGACCCTTCTAGAAAAAAGATCCATAATCGAGCTTAAATATAGCCAACCTTCGCTTGTCCAAATATATGTAATATCTGTAACCCAGACCTCATTCTTTCTACCTACCCTGAATTTTCTTTTGACGATATTTCCTGCAATATTTTCTCTTTCGCTCTTTTCCTTTCCTGTTTTAAACTTTTTGGTAGAATTAACTGATATATCATTTTCTTTCATTATTCTACTTACTCGTCTTTCACTTGTTATTATGCCATATTCATCCTTGAGTTCAACCTTTAGTCTAGGGGATCCATAGCTCCTCTTATGCCTGTTCTTTCTGACCTCTGGAATACTATCTAGAATCCATTGATCCTTTTTCTTTCTCTCAGTAGTTTTGTTATTCTGAAACTTATTAAAACCACTTCGAGAGACTTCTAGAGCTCTGCATATTTTAGATATAGAATGAACATCTCTGTGTATTTCAACGAAGATAAAGAGTTCTTTCTTAGTTATCTTGTTTTCCTGGAGAATATGGCTGTAGCCTTTTTTAAGATTTCTATATCCTCTTCTTTTTCCTTAAGGAGCTTTTTCAGTCTGATAATTTCTTTGTCTTGAGAGCTTAACTCCATGTCCTCTTTAGGACCTCCAAAGTATTTCTTCTCCCAAGCAGCAACAGTATTAGTGGTAATACCGTATTCCTTTGATAGCTCTACCTTTGTTTTTATTTTAAGGAAAGAAAGCTCAGAAATTTGCTTCTGTTTCTCCTCTGAAAATCTTGCATATTTTCTTTTTTCTTCCATCTTAGCCACTCCTAAATATATTTATTTTTTATTATATATTTTTGAGTGCTAAACTGTCTACTAAACCATCATAACACCAACATCTAATGTTTTAGCGGAAATATATTTAGAAGAATTCGATACCTTTATGAGCAATAAAGATAAAATTAAATTCTTTAGATTTGTTGATGACATATTAATATTATATAATTATGATGAAAATGATAAAAATGAATATGAAAATCCAACCTTAAAAGGAAAATTAATGATTGAAGAGATTGAAAGTCCTTGATTTACGCCCTTTATATTTTTTAAATTTTTTTCATATCTTGAAGATTCAGAATGCACAGTTGGATTACTAATAGCATTTTCTATTAGAGTTAAAACTTCTTCTGGACACCCACTAACTTCAAGTTTTCTCAACAGGATATGATGGTTAATATTATCATAAAATCCAACTAAATCTAATTTTATAAAATATTCATAACTGTCCAATTGATAACAAATTTTTTCTATTTTTTCTTGAGCTAACTCTAAACTAAACCCAGAATAATAGTTGTTTAAAAGTTCTTTACTTAGATATTTTAAGACTATTTTATCTCTGTATGTAGGAATTGAAATTACCCGGGGAAAACTATTTCTACCCTTTAAAATTAAATTTTCTTTATAAGGAATATAGCGGTAAGATTTTGTATTTATTTCTTGAGCCATTTTGTCAAAGTACTCAATACTTAAATCAGTTCTTTCTAATGAACTTTTACTTTTTTTATCTAATCCTATCCCTGAGCTTTCTAATTTAATAAAATTATAATAAAGATCTTGAAGATCTTGACTTTTAACAAGCATAAAGTTCTCACCTAAAAAATATTTTTGGGATGCTTCGTGTGTTAAAATTACCGAATATATTCGGACAAATAATACCAATACATTAAAGAGAAAGAAATCTGTCATATGTCTCTCGCAAGATATATGACAAAGCATCCCACATAAACTATACTCTGTTCAATAATTTTTTTCAATAATTTAAATAAAAATGTATTATATGGCGATTAGCTCACATCTCATATTTCTCATTACACTTCTTTTAGATCCCAGATAAATCCTATTTTTAAAATCCAATTTGTACTTTTAGTGAAAAAATAATAATTTTTTTTAATAAACGACCATAAAATTGACATATATAAATTTAGATTATATACTCTAAGGGTAACTTATATATTATGATTTTTAGTGAGTTGTCAATTTTAAGCAAAGGAATTTTCAAAAAAAAAGTCTCCCTTTTTAGTAGACTAGTCTCCCTTTTTTAGGTATACTCTTTTCGAAGGGGATGATATTTATGGAAAAAGGTGAATTAGTAAAAAAATATAGATTAAAAAATAAGCTTACTCAAAAAGAACTTGGTAATCTTATAGGAATTTCATCTAAATATGTTAGCAATATTGAAACTCTTAGAAAACCGGCACCAAAAAAAATGGTTGATTTTTTAGTGAATAATTTCAATATTTCTAAAAAAGATACTGAAATACTTAAGTTAGATAAAAAACAAAATAAAAATTACAACTTAACAAATACCAATAAAGAAAAAAGTTTAAGCAAACGTGAAATAGAATTAAATAAGAAAGAAAAAGAGATATTAGCAACCTATGATTTTATAAGAGAAAATCATTTTATACTTAGTAAAGTAGCGCATATTAATCGTCTTTTAATTGAACTGAATAATTCAATGGAAAAATATATATCTGAAATTGAACTTTCGTTATTTGAAACTGATGAGGAGTTAATTAAAAAAGCTTCTCCTGCAATTAAGACTACATTAAAAAGAATAAACGAAAAGAAAAATAGGTTAGAAAGTTTAATAGCTAAGTCTAAAACTATAGAGATTTAAGGAGGGGTTATGGATTTATCAAATTTAATAGGTAGTGTTCCTTTATCTAAGTTTACAAAAGATCAGAAAAGAGTTGCTATTCTTACTTGGGTAGCAGAAAATATTAAAATTCGTTGGAAAGATTATAATGTAGATGGATGTGCCTCTGGATTTTCTCAAAGGTTATGGGGTGCTGGAAGAGGAGAAGCTGGAAATAGGGGATACATGCCTGATAGAGCAAAAGAAAATGTTGAACTTTTAAAAGGATTTGCTTCTACAGACGAAGAGACAAATGAAATTATGAAGGAGGTAGCAGAAAATATAATTGAAAATGCTGTTATTTTTGCTGAAGACCTTCTAAAAGCTGCTAGAAATGCTAAAACTGAAAATGTTAGAAAAAAATATCTTAATTCAATGCAAAATCAAGAATTTATGCTTGCTTTATTACAAATATCCCTTCTTTTGTATAGTAAAGAAATTATTCATCAAGGTCATTCTATTAATCATGAGTATTTGACTGTAAGAATTCAAGGTTCAGAAGTTAATAAACATGAACTTAGTAAAATTTGGATTGAATATTCAAAAAGCCCTCAAGCTCAAGATAATTATTTAAAAGCAGTAGAAAAAACAAATCAAATATTAAATGATTTTGAAAAAGAAATTGTTTTAGATAAGGATCAGATGGATCGAATAATTGAGGAAAAACTCGTTTATAGTCTAGTTGGACCTGAAGCTCTAGAAAATTATCTCTATGGTATTATGGATAGTGTTAGAGCAAGAATAACAGGAGAAATAAGATTGATTCCTGTAACAGAAATGAACTCCATAGGTAAAATAGCAAAACTTTAAAGGAATAACTCCCATTTTTACTGGGAGTTATTTTTTATATATTCCCCTATACTCATTTCATATCTATCCTTTATCTTCCTGCTTATTCCAATGAATGTCCTCTTGGGTATTATCACACTCTTTTTAGATGCCCATTTCCCCTTTGCATACTGAAATCTTAGCTGTTTGCCGTTCTTGGCTGTGATTTTACCCCCATACTGATGAATTTTGGCATATTTTATATTTGTTCCCACCATTGCATAGTCTTCCCCGCTTTTGGGTCTTATGCTGTGCTTCAGTCTTGAGGTCTTGGTGAGAGTTTTTCCCCCACTCCTGCTTTTCTTCCAGGAGTTTCCATCAGGATCTTTCTCCTGTCGGAAGTTTTTCATGGTCTGATTTTTTATATCTATGGATATTTTTCTAAACACAGGAGAGAGGTTCCTAGCCCTCTTTTCCATGTTGTCTATTTTTATCACCAGATCCTCTATACTTATATTTTCCATATATTCACCTTCAGTTTTTTGACCTCTTTTTCTTTTCTCTCCGCCTTCTCCTGTATCCTCTCCCACAGTCTCCCCGGATTTCCTTTGAATGTACCAAGTTTGTCTATTATCTCCTAATCTCCCTTATCGCTGAGTTCCAGCCCGTCCTCCAGGAATTCCTCCTTTCTCATGGATATTACCCCCCTGATCTGCATTGATAATGGTTCCCAGGATAGATATCATTCCATATTGGGTCTGTGGCGAGGTAGATTTTCTCGTCCAGCCTCCTGCATATTTCCATAGTATCCTCGTCTCCCACCGCATCATACATGAGATAAGGGAATTCCTCCTTGGCAGACATCTGCTCCCTATATGTCCCTACATTATATCCGCCTATTATGTTGGTTCAAAATACATTCTCCAGATAATACCCCTGATCCCCAAAGCCTTCCTTTATAGCATCATCATATTTCAGCCCAAAGGGATTAAGTTCCTCCTCAAATTCCGTGATCTTTCTCTTGATGTCCACCTTGTCATGTACCCCACAAGGGCAGAAATTACAAACATCTCCTCAAGCTCAGTGAGATCCAGATCAATTTCCAGATCATCTATGGAGCTGACTCTTTTCAGCCTGCCCATTATCTGACCCGAGAGTCCCCCTTACAAAATTAGGCATTACCTCTGAGATATTTTCTTCGAATACCCTGTTTTTTTCCGCATTAATACCTCTTTTTATATCCATGTGTCTCTCTTTCCCTCCGGGCAAACTCCTTTACTTCTTTTTTTCTTATGGCTTCAATGGGAACTCCTAGATGTTCAGAGAGATATTCTTCGGTTACCACATATCCGGCCTATTGTAGTTGCCTTTTGTGTCTCTACCTGTTCCTCCTCTTTCTGGTCTTTCTCCTTCTCAAACTTTATATAGTAGTCATTGGGATCATACCCATGTACCATACTGTCCAAACCTATTATCTTCTGGAAGTTGTCCCTGGTAAATTTCAATATTTCCTCTTCCTGTTTTTCCTGTTCTATCTGTTGGAGCTTGTCCCTTGAGTAGCTCCCTGTTTTCTATCGCTACTTTCAGCAATCTGTTTACCTCCTTTACTGAGATCTCTTTGTCATAGTCAATATTATTTACTTTGTATTTTAGATCAGGTATATTGATTTTCACCAGTTCTCCGTATTCGTTGATTATAGTGACTTTTGTTCTCTGTCCATGTTCCTGATTCAAATACTTGATAAAGAATTTCAGACCCTTGAAATGTGCAGCTGCCGTCCGTACACTTACCCCCTTTTCTTTTAATAAGTATTCCCTGTATTGTTTCACCACTTCCGTATCAACATTTTCAAGCTCTCCATCATGCTAATTGAGAAATATATTCACAGAGTAGGTCAGAGATTTTATTGTGTTTTCGCTGTAATATTTTGTTTTTATATACTTGTAAAAGTTGTTCATTACTGAACTCCCTTGGATATTTGTTTCTACTATATGTTAAAAGTCATTTTTATTAAAAAAGTATGGGTAAATTAAAAAAACCAGAAAATTCTGGCTTTTTATCTTAAAAAACAACTATATAAAAGCTAAGCTTTAAAATTAAAATGATTGGGGTACACATAATTAATAATTCATTGAACCTTTTTCATAAAAATTAAATCAATTTTTAGGTACTTCTGAGAGAGACTGATCCCTTCCTCAACATTCAAAGAGCTGACTCAGCCTAAAAACCCCGCAATATATCCGAATAATTTCACACCTTCTATAGCCAACACCCCACCTGTTACCGTTGCCAATAAGTCAGCAAATTCAACTTTCCCGTGTCCTTTACTATCCCACCATTCCTTCCAGGTTCCTACTGTTGCAGCCATAATAATTCCTACTAGGTTGCTTCCGGTTAAAAGAAGAGTCACAAGGGCTACTAACGCTCCTGCAAGCAGATGTACCATCTTATCTCCTGGTATTCTCATAAATCCTCCTTGTATAATGAAATAGAACTATTTAAATACTTTAATGATTAAAATAAGTTAAACAGAATTATTATAGCTACTAGAATTATCATGTAGACAAAACAATTTAAATGCTTATAACATATTTTATACCCCTTATTAGTACGTACATACAAATAAAATATAATAATAATAAAAAAGGTAAATACCTCTTTTTTATCTTTATGATATTATTTTCTTCCACCGATTGTTATTTGTCTAATTCGAATAGCAGGTTGTCCAACATTCTATGAAATAAAAAAAGTTATCCTAAATGACACACGCACCTACATGTGCCCCTATCCACCTGTTATTTATCTTTTCCTCTCTGGATTTTTTCATACAATCTCACTCCATAAACTGTTATCATTCCAAAATAAGTATGGCATATGAAAAGTATTATTAAAATATCATTCTAATTAATTTTATACTAGGGTCCGCTTAAAAAATATCTGAGTGGGCTACTGTTGTGACGACATTTCCAAGCTTTTCTCCCTTTTCTACATACCTGTATGCCTCTAAAATATCTTCTAAGGCATATTTTCTGTCTATCACCGCCTGAAATTTTTCTTCTTCAATTAGTTTTCTGATGAGAAGTATGCTTCTCCTTATGTTTGAGGGAAAGGGAAAGACAGTTCTTTTGTTTTTAAATAAGAATTTTATAAATGGGGTGATAAAGGGCAGAAACAGATTTTGTGCCATATAGCCCAAATCTGATGAAATATAAACCCCAGCATTTCCCAGTATGGGCCTGCATTTGAAAAAAGAACTCTTACCGACGGTGTCAAAAACAAATTGGTATTTCTGATCTATTTTTGTAAAATCTTCACTGGTATAGTCTATCACCTCATCTGCCCCCAACGACTTCATCAAACCCATATTCTTTCTATTGCACACAGCAGTAACATGTGCTCCGAAATATTTCAAAAGCTGAAATGCACTTGAACCAATAGTCCCAGTAGCACCGTTTACGAGAACTCTCTGGCCAGGTTTTAGATCTACTTTGTTGATGAAATTATATGCATAATGTGCCCCCTCAATACTGACAGTAGCCTGTTGAAGACTTATATTTTTTGGTATGATAAAGGCTTTCTCTTCTGATACTTTCATATATTCTGCATGTGATTTTAACCCTTGATCATCAAAACCGAAAACTTTATCCCCCCTCTTTAAAGAAATGACATTTTTTCCAGTTTCTTCCACGATACCTGCAAACTCACTACCTGAAATTTGGATTTTCGGTCTGAATATACCTGTTGCCACTCTGGTTAAAAGTGGTATACCTCTAAGAGTTGCACAGTCTGTTCTATTTACTGAAGTGGCGTATATTTTTATCAAGACCTCGTTGTCATTGGGAATGGGCTTTTCTACCTCCTTTATCTGAAGTATATCTGGTGAACCATATTTTTTATGAACAACTGCTTTCATCTGATTCCTCCTCTTTTACACCAACATGGCAATTAAAGAATTTAATTCTTCCGATAATATTTTACTTCTTTTTCTAATTATTCCTGCAGATTTAGGCTATCTGCAGGAATACATGGTATATTAAATCAAGTTATTTTATATTTGAAATTTTGCTTCAAAAAAATTAAATGATTTTTTGTATTTTGACAGTATATTATTTAAAAATGTCATAAAATTTAATATTTAACCTAAGCTGCTACCTTTATTTCAGATTAAAGTATTGAATTTATCGGGATTCGTTACTTTTCTCTTGAAAGAAAAGTAACCAAAAGTTCAAGCCTGTGAAAAATCAGCTAAATAACCTTGAAAATCCAAGAAAAACTCGAAACTCGCTATGCTCAAACAGTCGATTTTTTCTAAGGATTTCACTGCGGTTATTCTTAACGCTGATTTTATCAATGGCAAGGGAAAAGAGATAAAAACCTCTCGCAAAAAAAAGCATTTATAGTTTTGGTTTTAACTCTGTGAGACTCATTCTTTTTCTCTGTGTCCTCTGTGTTCAAGAGGTTGTGTCCTTATTCGTGTTAATTTTTCTGTCTTTTATTGATTTTCATTCGTGACAAAATCTTTTGACTCTAATATCGATCTTCTCAGTGCAACTCCTTCTTTTCTCTGTGTCCTCTGTGAGCAAAAGGTCTTGTCTTTATTCGTGTTAATTTCCCTATCTTTTATTAGTGTCCATTCGTAACAAAATCTTTTGACTCTAATATTCTTATAAATTCAGTAATTTATGATAATTTCTTTCAAGTAGCAACTTGAGTTATTTATAAATATGAAAAGGAGGTTTGGCTATGGGGATAAGTATAAAAATTGCCCTGATAAGCCACTGTATAAGCAATATAATAGTTACACTGGTTATTTTTTTCCTGTGGAGACAAAACAAGAATAGGTTCAATGGGATTTCCAGTTGGATGCTATCTTTTTTACTGCAGGCTATCGGCATGCCTCTTATTTTTATGAGAGGGGTTATACCGGATTTTTTATCCATAGTAGTAAGTAACACTCTGATTGTTACAGGATCGGTTATACTTTATTTGGGATTTGGAGATTTTATAAATGAGAAAATACTAAAACGGCCTTATTTTATAGCAATTGGAGTTTTTTTTATTTCTTACACATACTTTGGAATAATATCTCCCAATCTCTATATGAGATTGATGCTGATTTATTGCTCTGTGGCAATCATAAATTTCCAGTGTGTAAGAATTCTCTTGAAAAACTCGGATCCAAATATGGGTAATAATTACAAGGTGACAGGTGGGATAATTTTTCTCTCTGGATTGTTTTATTTTGGGAGCCTGGTTGATAACTTCTACCATCATTATGATCTTGATTTTTTTTCTAAGGGTCTGCGCTTTGTCACACTTATTATCGTAAGTCAGTTGATAAAAATTATAGTGACATTTTCTATGATGATAATGGTAAACAGAAGGCTTTTTTTAATTTTAGAAAATGAATCTGTTGCCAAAGAAAACTTGGTGAAAGAACTGGAATATCAGGCAAGAGTGGATATCCTCACCAATATATGGAACAGAAGGACATTAGAAAAAAGGCTAGAAGAGGAATTAATGAGAGCTAAGAAGTATAGGGGTAAAATGTCACTCATTTTACTGGATATCGATTATTTTAAAAAAATAAATGATACCTTTGGACATCCTGTCGGAGACTCTGTCCTAAAAAAGGTAGCCGAGATATTAAGAAACAATCTCAGAAAAACTGATTTTATAGGTCGATGGGGTGGAGAGGAGTTTATAGTTGTCTGTGCAGAAACAGATGAAAAAACAGTGTGGAAAGTAGCAGAAAAACTTAGAAAATCTGTGGAAAGTTATGATTTTAAATTAGATCTCCCTTTAACCATCAGTCTAGGTACTGCTACCCTTGACAATATTGAAAGTCTAGATGAGATTTTAAAACGAGCAGATATAAATATGTACAAGGCTAAGGAAAAGGGCAGGAATAAAACCCATCCTGATGTCTACCATAAAGTAGATAGAGAGGATACAATAGATAACCTTGAAATTTTTGGTTCCACAGTTTAGATGAAATTATTCTTGACATATACCTGTAAAAATGATAAACTTTCTCTTAGTGATTCAGAATAAAATTTAATTCTAATTTTCGTTCAATACTTTATAAGTTTTGTGATGATTTAGTTAAAAATTGTTCTAGATTTCAAAACAAAATTTATGGAGGTATTACAAATGGCAAACGGAACAGTAAAATGGTTTAATGCAGAAAAAGGATTCGGATTTATCACTTCTGAGGATGGAACAGATGTATTCGCACACTTCTCTGAAATTCAAAAAGATGGATTCAAATCTTTAGAAGAGGGAGAGCAAGTAACTTTTGAGATCACTAAAGGTCAAAAAGGTCCTCAAGCTTCTAACATCAAAACTGTATAATCAAAGTACTTAAAGCTGTCTTAACTGACAGCTTTTTTTATTTTTACAATAATTTAAGTTTTAATATGCGCTTCTTATTTCCTTACTTACTACTTTTTCTATTTTTATCGTGACTATACTTAGAGATTACTATATCATAGAGAATTTTATAGGGGTTTATATGAAGATTTCACTGTTAAAAAGTCCAAAATTTTTAGTAGTTTCAAATAAAATATGGTATAATGTTGTTTAGATCAAGAGTATGGGAGAACAAATTATGAATATTATCGAATTTCAAAATGTTTCAAAATCATTTTTTACTCAAAAATTATACAAAAAAGTTAATTTAGAAATAAACTCTGGGGACAAAATAGCCCTTACAGGACATAATGGTACTGGTAAATCTACTTTTATCAAACTAATTACAGGTGAACAGGACCCTGACTATGGTCAGGTTATAATAAATGAAGAAATTAGTTTTTCATGCTTTGATCAGTTCGGCAGAGTAGATCAAAATATGAAAGTAGAAGATCTGTTGAATATTCCTTTTGAAGATGTGATTGCCACACAAAATGAATTGGAGCTTATATCTACTCAGTTTTCTGATAATTCTCAAGAGAATGAGGCTGTTATGGAAAAATACGCAGATATTTCAGATAAATTTGAAAGCCTAGGTGGATACTCTTACCTGCATATACAATCGGAATTTATAGATGTATTTGGAATAGGAGATAAACTGGGGAAAAAATTCAGAGAATTAAGTGGTGGAGAGAAGCAGTATATAAGACTTGCGATGACACTCTTTAGTAACTCAGACCTGATAATTTTAGATGAACCGTTATCATATTTTGACAAGAAAAAAACAGCTTGGCTTTCAAACTATATTTCAGAGAGTCCCAAAGCCTTTGTCGTTGTTTCACATAATGTGGACTTTATAAGAGGGATTGCCAACAAGATACTTGATATAGACAATAAAACTATCACAGCCTATGAGTGTGACTACCGAAATTTCCTGAAAGAGAAAAAATTAAAACTTTCAGAAGAGAGAAAGCAAAATCAGAAAACAGATCTGATCATAGAGGAGACTGAATTAAGTGTCCACAGAAAAGTTAAACTCCTGGAAAAAGTAGATAATAAACATGCTCATGCTGTAATATTACGTAGAATGAGAAGAGAACTTAAAAAATTGGAAAAACAGAAAATCGAATTTTCTCCAGAGTATAAGTATGAATATGCTGCAGCTCCAGAGGATTTCTTTACTAAAAACAGGGATATTGGTGAAAATATGGTTACTTTATCTGGAGTCTCAAAAGAATTCCCAGATAAATTTCTCTATAAGGATGCCGACCTCGAGGTCTTTAAAGACAGTAAAATCTGCATTGTCGGAGAAAACGGTTCTGGAAAATCTACTCTCCTTAGAATACTTGCTGGAAAGGAAACACCTACAAGAGGACTGGTAGAGATAAATGAAAAGGCTAAAATATCATTTATAGAACAGGAAACTGTTTTAGAAAATGAGCAGTTGCTTATAAAAGATTATCTGAAGGACAAGACAGGTTTGTCAGATGATTTTATAGAGGCTGCTATTGACTCACTGTATAACCACGATCCGGAATTCAGAGACAAAAAATTATACATGCTGTCTGGCGGTGAGAAGAAGAGACTCGAGATCTTTGCTCATATCTTATCAGAAACGGATGTTTTAATAATCGATGAACCTTCGACATACATGGATGACTATTCTAGAAACACAATAGCAAACATGCTCTTAGAATATCCAGGTGCTGTCATAATGGTAACTCATGATAAGGCCCTACTTAGAAAAATAGACTTCAAACTTTATGATATCCGTGACAACAGATTCAGAATAAAAGAACAAGGAAACATAGCTGTATAAAACCTGGTTTTATACAGCTATTTCTTTAAGGGTAAACCTGCCCATAATATTAAAAATAATTTAAACCCTCCTGCCTACTATAGCGGCTACTGACATGGAGCTTTTAGTTCTTTCAAAGAAAAAACTTATGGAGCTGTTTCATAAAAACAAGGATATTTTCAGTCTCCTAATTTTAAATATAGCAAGAGAACTTGCCAGAGGAGTGGCTCTTTTCGGAGATCAGAAGCTCTTATACACTTCCATGAAAAGTAAAAAAAGAGAATTAAAATAAGCTGCCCTTAAAGGCAGTTTATTTTAATTCCTGAAATTCTTAATATTTCCCCATAAAAAAAGACCCACACGGGCCTTTTGGACAAGGGGGAAAGTATAGTAACTCCTCAAACCTCAGGAGCTTGAATGTAACACCTCTTAAATCTAACCTATCCTACTATGCAAATATTAAAATATTATTAACTTAATACCGCTTAAAAAAGTCCTTAAATCATTTAAAAATTTTTATCTAAGTTACCCACTAAAACTATAACGCCTATACCACTCGATAAATTTGTCGTCGTATCGGCTGGCATAAAAGCTCCCCCCAGAGGTCCAAAAACAAAACCACCTATTATTACTGAAAGTTATAAGCAAAAATTTTCTGACAAGACTGGTCTTTTTCCAAGTTATTATCTTTTCTATTCCAGTTATTACATCTACAAAACCCGTTCCCCCAAGTATATGTCATTATTTTTCAACAGAAATAAGCAATTCACACTTAAATAAACAATTTCTGTTCCACAAAAGGATTATACATATTTATACGGTATTTTCTTTTTAATTGAGTTAAATTAATTTTGTAGAGGGTGGTTTTATGAACTGGTATTTAAAGGCATTTAAAAATTATGCTGTTTTTAATGGGCGAGCCCGAAGAAAAGAGTATTGGTACTTTGTACTGTTCAACATAATATTTAGCATTCTTTTGACTGGTGTAGATTCTATGACAGGTACTCTGGATGCCAACGGAAGCGGACTTCTAAGTAGTATTTATGCTTTGGCTGTATTTCTTCCTAGTATTGCAGTGGCAGTGAGGAGACTTCACGATGTGAATAAGTCGGCGTGGTGGATACTCATAGGCATAGTGCCGGTTATAGGGGTTATAATACTATTTATATTTATGGTCAAAGAGGGAGATCCTTACGAAAACAGGTATGGTATGAACCCAAAGTTATATTAATATAACTTTAATTTAAATAAACAATAAATTTATTTGAATATATTTCTTTTATTTAAGAGGAAATAACGCAAACACACAGAAAAACATACCAGGTGACACCTACCCCACCTAACCGTATTTTGAGAGCATCTAAGTATAGAGGTGCACTCATAAAAAAAGAAAGTCCTCTGGTATTTTCCAGAGGGCTCTCTTTTTTTATTTTATAAAGAAATACAGTTTGTTTACCCACCAGATCATACTCAGTCTTTTGTATAAAATTTACCCTGATAGGAGTTTTTTTCTTTTAAAAGTTTGTCCACACCATTTAATATAGACCTCTTATCCAAACTCCATAAAGGTCCTATCAGAGTATCCCGTGTCCCATCTCCTGTGATCCTGTGTACAGTCATCTCTGGGTTTAGTATTTCTAATATTTCCACCACCAAATCTATATAACTCTCCTTCTCCATCAAGGGAAAAGAATTTGTTCTATAGTATTCGTGGAGGGCTGTGTCTTTTATAAGATGCAAAAGATGAAGTTTTATACCCCAGCTTTTTGATTTATTTACAAATCTGACACTTTTTAAAATATCCATTTTTGATTCTCCAGGAAGTCCCAATATCAGATGTGTTACAAAGGGAATTCTTCTTTTTCTGAGATTCTCAGCAGATATTGTAAACTGGTCTAAGGAGTAGCCCCTATTGATCAGCTCTGAAATTTTTTCATGGACAGTCTGAAGGCCTAGCTCTATCCAGATGAAATTTTCCCTTCCCATCTCCTCTAAAAGATCTAAAACTTCCTCTGGAAGGCAGTCTGGTCTTGTTGCTATGGCAAGACCTGCTACTCTGGGATGGGACAAGGCCTCTGCATATATTTTTCTCAATTTTTCTATAGGGGCATAGGTATTGGTAAAGTTCTGAAAATATGCAATAACCTTTCCCTCAGGAAATTTTTTTTCTATAAGTTTTAACTGGTCTTCAATCTGATCCCCTATACTCTTTCTTCTGTCACCTGCAAACTCCCCGCTTCCTTTGTCGCTACAAAAGATACACCCCTTATAACCTAGAGTCCCGTCCCTGTTTGGGCATGTGAATCCTCCGTCTAAAGATACTTTATATATTTTTTCTCCGAATTTTTTTTTCAATTCATAATTCAGTGTATGAAATCTTTTATTATCCCACATAAAACTGCTCCTGTTGTAATCTATTTTAGATATTTTACAATATTTTAAATAATATTCAAAACTTAATATAAATTTCCCTTGATTTCTAGTTTTTTAGATGTTATTATTAATTTGTAACCATTACAAAAAGAGAGGTGTTTTTATGGAACTAAAAAATGAGGTTTTAGAACTTTTAAAAAAATCAGAACCACTGAAGGCTGGTGAAATAGCTGAAAAATTAAATGCAGATAAAAAAGATGTTGATAAGGTCATAAAATCCTTAAAAAAAGAAAACGCTGTTATTTCTCCAAAACGATGTTTTTATTCTCTAGATAAATAGAATTTTATAAGAGCAATCTCTTATACATAAAAATAAGTGGCTGGATTTTTTATCCAAGCCACTCTTTTTATGTAGTCGATTTTTTAAGTTTATCTTATAAAATGCATAAACTGTTTAGGCTCTTTTTCAGGGGCCTTTACCTTATCCTTGCCGTTCTCTACAAGCTTCAATGCCCAAGCCATATTCTTCCCAAGAATTCTCATTATCTGTACACCCTCTTCGTCTTTTAGGGCCTCTCCAGGAGTTGTTCCGTGTATTACATTCCAGTAATTAGATGTAGGAATAATCATTTCAGAATAGTTTAAAAAGTTGTTCAGCTGGTCAAAGGTAGGCAGACCTCCAGAACGTCTAACTGCTACAACGGCTGCTCCCACTTTATGACGGAACAGACTTCCATTGACTCCTGCCACATAGAAAGTCCTGTCTAAGAAAGACTTCATAGTCCCCCCTACAGCAGAATAATGTACCGGAGACCCCAAGAGAAGTCCGTCAGCTTCCTTTATCTTTTGAATAGCCTCATTTACCTCGTCGTCGATAATACATCTTTCATTTTTATTTTTTATACATGCACCACAAGCTGTACAGCCTCTTATGGCTTTATTCCCTATGTGTAGTATCTCAGTTTCTATTCCCTCGTTTTTTAGCTCGTTGATGACCATATTCAGTGCGTGGTATGTATTCCCGTCCTTTTTAGGACTTCCGTTTATAGCGATTACTTTCATATTGTTTGACACCTCCATTGTTTTATATATAATGTATCAGATATTATAATATATTTAAAGTAGGCACTTTTTAGTAAGTGTAGTTACCAAAAAGTAAGTTTATTAAAATTAATAGATATTAAAAGAATTTTGTAGGGGTGAATTTTAATGTTAACTGTTGATGATAAAAATTATATCTGTTCATTGGACTATGCCATGAGTATTATAAAAGGAAAATGGAAGTCCGTTATAATCTGCCATCTGAACCGTTCATCAACTAGGTTTTTAGAACTTCAGAGAAAACTCCCTGGGGTGAGCCAGAAGGTGCTCACAGAAAATTTAAAAGAACTTGAAAGTGATAAAATAATCAAAAAAATTGTTTTTCCAGAGGTTCCTCCAAGAGTAGAGTATGAGCTCACAGAGACAGGTTATAAGCTTTTTGAAATAATTACTCTGCTGGAAACCTGGGGTAATGAATATATAAAAGAATTCAAAAGTTAAAAAAGGGCTTTTTAAGCCCTTTTCATATTTGATCTTATTTAGTTTCTCTCTCTACTTTGGAAAAAATGCAACCACAGTAATCCTGTCTGTAAAGGTCATGCTTTTTAGACAGCTCCACCGACCTCTTATAACCATTTTTCTTTTTGAAATCCCCTATAAGGAATTTCACACCGTATTTCTCTTGTAAGTCTTTTCCTATCTCATTTATTTTCTGAGAGTTTTTAAGTGGACTTATTGAAAGCACCGTGGAAAAATAGTCAAATCCCATCTTCTTGGCTCTTTTGGCAGTGTCTTCAAGCCTCAGAGCATAGCATTTGAAACACCTATCTCCTCCTTCTTTAGAATCCTCTAGACCCTCTATACATTTAAAGAACTCCTCTACATCATATCTTCCTTCTATAAGTTTAATCTTATTCTTAACCTTAATATGCCTGTTGAAAACCTTCTGTTCCTCTAGCCTTTTTTGGTATTCTTCCTCAAAGGTTATGTTTGGGTTATAAAAATTTACAGTGATATCAAAATACTCACTGAGATATTCAAGCACATAAGAGCTGCAAGGAGCACAACATGAATGCAGAAGAAGTCTCGGAGTTTTTTCAGATTTCTTTACTTTTGCCAATATTTGTTCCAATTCTTTCTGATAATTAATTTTCATCATCTACTGATACCTCTTATTTTTCATATGACAGCCCAAAACACCGTCAATTTCTTTTTATTCATCCGAGTGTTATTTTTCACCTAAAAAAGGAGTCCCCAATATTTCAAGATGCTTTATCGCCAGGATTGATTTACCATCTACTAGATTTAGACCTTGTAATTCTTCAAAAGAAGCCTCTATAATCTCTAAAAATTCATCTTCATCTAAGGACTGCTTTGTCTTTACCAGAGATTTTGCAAGGAATATATGAGTTTTAGATTTTGATATCCCTGGACTGGAGTAATATTCGTATATTTTCTCCATGCTTTCTGCCCTGTATCCGGCTTCTTCCTCTAATTCTCTGTAGGCAGTTTCTTCTGGAGACTCTCCAGGTTCTATAAGTCCAGCAGGTATCTCTAGTACAAAATCCTGCACCGCAGGCCTATACTGTCTTACCAGGATTACCTTATTGTCATCTGTAAGGGCTAGTATCCCTACAGCATCTACCCCCTCTATAAAACTCCACCATACCTCTTTTCCTCCTGGAAGTCTTAGTTTTTCCTGGGATATTTCAAAGTGATCATTCTTGTAGACTACTTTTTTATCCATATGCTTGAACTTCATATTAATCCCCCTAAACCAAAAGTTCTCTGAACTTATAAAGAACTATTCCCGCAGCCACTGCCACATTGAGAGATTCAGCAGAGCCGTATATAGGTATGATCACCTTGCTGTCGCTGGCTTCTAATATCCTCTCAGATACACCCTGTCCCTCGTTTCCAAATATTATGGCATTCTTTGACCCTGGAAGGATAGCGGTATACGATACTGCATCTTCTCTCAGGGCAGTTGCAGTTGACTTATAACCTTTTTTAGCTATAAACTTTATAAGCTCATCTTCCTCCATATATATGAAGTTCATATTAAAGAGTGATCCCATACTGCTTCTTACTGTTTTTTCGTTATACACATCTACACTGCCCTTTAACAGAACTATATCTTTATACCCAGCTGCATCAGCCACTCTTATTATTGTTCCAAGATTTCCCGGGTCCTGAATTCTGTCAAGGACCACTATATTGTCCCCTATACTCTCTGTGGAGGACTCACCCATAGGATAAATTAGAATTATCCCCTGAGAATTTTCCTGGGAGCTTATTTCATTAAAAAGTGACTCAGAGAAGAGATATTTTGGACACATGAATTCTTCTGCCTTATCCCTGTATCTGTCATCCCCTTCCTTTAAGATGACTGCCCAAGGAATCTCCTTAAAATCCAAGAACTTATGTCCCTCTGCAATAAAGAGTCTTTCTTTTTCTCTGTATTTTCTAGTTTTTAGCTTTTTTATTGTTTTATAGAGTTTATTCTCTTTACTTTTTATAAATTCCAAATTTATCCTCCAGATAATAGTTATCAGGATAATTATATCTTTTATTGCTGATGTTTATCAAGTTTTTTTATTCTTTCAGACAAAAACTCCAGATCAATACTATCAGGTAGCTGATCTTTAGAAGTTTTAAAGTTTTGAAGATGCCAAAACCCCTTTTTTCTTATATAGGCTTTAGATGAGCTTTTTCCAAGCCAGTGTGGAGATGGTTTATAGTGTTCTGCCGACTCCATGCATTTTATAAATTTTCTCACCAGCCTTTTTCTCACACGGGAAGAACCGATCTTCACAAAGCCTATTTTCATATTATCTCTTATATACTGATCTAAAAAAGCATTTATCTCCTCAGAATTTTTAAAGTTTTTATATTTTTTCTGTACAGCTCTTCTCAGGTTTTTTCTAAAGGAGGAAGATCCCCACAAAACTTCCCTGATCTTATTGGGAAGATTTCCCTTTTTTTTGTTGAATCCTATCCTTACAATTCTTTCTAAGCCCCTATAGAACTCCCCTGACTCTGTTATAAAATATATCCCATCACTTGGTACGTTTATGTAATCCATCTCTTTTATATGAAATTTGGGTATCTTATTCACCAAACTGTGAAGCATACCACATTCGACACTCATAGCTCTCCCCCCTACGCAATTAAACAAAGGATATCGAGGTAACATCTGCATTTAGCACTTCAGCCAATTTTTCCGGTTCTAACTCTATCTGCACCCCTCTTCTGCCACCACTTATAAGTATAGAGGAAAATTCCATTGCACTTTCATCTATATAAGTGGGATAACTCTTCTTCATAGCTAGAGGAGAACATCCCCCTCTTATATATCCCGTTATTTTTTCTAGATCCCTCATGGGAATCATCTCTACTTTTTTATTCTTACTGGTTTTTGCCAGGGTTTTAAGGTCTAGTTCTCTCTCACCTGGAATACAGGCTACAAGATAACCTGTTTTATCACCTATAAGCACCAGAGTCTTAAAAATCCTTCTTATATCCTCTCCTGTCTTTGTCGCTACTGATACTGCACTAAGATCGTTTTCATCTACAGGATATTCCGCTGTTTTATATTTATATTTTTTTGCATCTAAGAGACGCATAGCATTTGTTTTTTTCATTTAGTATCACCTCTTTATAATTATATCACAAAAAAATATAAAAAAAAGGACTTCGTGATTTTTTTATTTTGAATTAAAATTTTTATTTCTCTTCTAAAGGAATGTCGTAAGTTATATATAAAATTATTATATAAGGGGGAGTTTATTATGAAAAAAATTATTGTTATCGGAGCCGGTCCTGGGGGACTTTCTGCTGGTATGGTTCTGGCGTCTAAAGGATATGATGTGAATATATTTGAAAAACAGGATCATATAGGGGGGAGAAACTCCCGTCTGAAGGTAGGAGAATTTTCCTTTGATTTAGGGCCTACCTTCTTCCTAATGAAGACTATACTAGAGGAGATATTTACTGAAACTGGGAGAGATCTTCAAGATTATGTGAATCTCATGGAGATAAACCCTATGTACAGGCTTAAGTTTTCAGAAAAAAAAGAGTTTTATCCCTATTCCATTGGAAATGATGAAAAAATGAAAGAGGAGATAGAGAGAGTTTTTCCAGGAGAACATAAAAACTATTTACAATATATAGAGAGAGAGGAGAAAAAATTTCAAAAGCTTCTTCCGTGTCTTCAAGTTCCTTACGACAGTTTTTTAGATTTTTTAAAACCTAATTTTTTGAAGAGCCTGCCATATCTTGATGCGCATAAATCCATATATAATGTCCTCAGTGATTACTTCAGCGACGAAGAGTTGAAACTTTCCTTTACATTTCAGGCAAAATATATAGGGATGTCTCCATGGGAAGCGCCGGGAACTTTCAGTATAATATCCTATCTTGAGCATAAATTTGGTGTATATCATGTAGAGGGAGGACTAAACAGACTTTCTAGTGCCATGGGAAAAGTTATAGAGGAGGAAGGTGGGAAAATCTCACTTTCTACTGAGGTGAAAGAAATTCTTTTTGACGACACTAGGGCTATAGGGGTTCTTTTAGAAGATGGAGAAAAGGTCTTTGGAGACCATATTATAATGAACGCTGACTTTGCCCACGGCATCAAAACCCTTATTCCAGCACCACTCAAGAGTAAATATAGTGATAAAAAATTGCAGAGTAAAAAATATTCCTGCTCGACATTTATGATTTATCTGGGCCTAAATAAACTTTACAGCACATTGCCCCATCATAATATTATCTTTGCAGAGGATTACAAGGGGAATGTAGAGGATATGTCGAGGAGAAAAATACTTTCAGAAGATTTTTCTTTTTATGTACAGAACGCATCTGTGACTGATTCTACCCTGGCCCCTAAAGGAAAATCAACCCTATATATTTTGGTGCCGGTTCCCAACAATAAGTCATCTATAGACTGGGAAAAGGAAAAGACTGATTTTAAAAACAAGGTCTTAGATATCATGGAGAAAAAAGGCAATTTTAAAAATATAAGAGAGTGTATAGAGGTGGAAAAAGTCATTACACCTAGGGAATGGGAGACAGAAAGAGACGTCTACCTCGGTGCGACCTTCAACCTTGGTCATCAGGTGTCTCAGATGCTTGTTTTCAGACCTCACAACAAGTTAGAGGGATATAAAAACTTTTACATCGTGGGAGGGGGGACACATCCTGGAAGCGGACTTCCTACCATATATGAATCTGGAAGAATTGTGTCAAGAATTATCTTAAAGGAGAAATAAAGATGAACGGAATATCATTTTTAAGACTTATTAAATCATTTTATTCCTCTAAACTCCCAGATCTTGAAAAAATAGAAAAAAAGGGCCTTTTAGCTGTAAAAATAGCTCAGCATTACGCCCTAAGGGTGGACTTTATTAAGGAGGAGATGTGCTATCACCTCTCTAAGCTTTACACCCACAGCTTTCCAGCCGAAAAAAAAAGTTTTTCCCAGCTGCTGTCTGGAAATTCTGAGATATTAAATCAACTCAAATCCTGGGATGAGGATCCCTTTTCTTCTGCTTCAGTGGGACAGGTGCATAAAGCTGTCTTGCAGCAGGGTGAAGTGGTGGCTGTAAAAATAATAAAAAAGGACTTCAAAAAGGGGTTTATAGAGGATATAGAGAGGATAGAGGGGTCTATGAAAAAGATAGGCTATCTGTGGCCAAAATTCAACAGGATATTTAATCCTATCGGGATAATAGAAAATATAAGAAATTATACACTAGATGAGCTAGATCTCAGAAATGAAGCCAAGGGTATAGAGGTTTTGAGATTATATAAAAACAGATACTCAAAGGAGTTTAATTTTTCAAACTTAAGGTTTCCCAAGGTATATCCAGATATTTCAAGTGAGAAAATTTTGGTTACTGAATTTATAGATGGGGAGACCTTTGACTCTCTTTTAAATGACAAAAAACTAAATTATGAGACTCTTTTAGAGCTTTTCAGACTTCACAGTTTTTACATATTTAAAATAGGCATTTTCCACGGGGATATACACCCTGGGAACGTCATTCTAGGAAAAGATAACAACATCTATCTTGTAGACTGTGCCTCTCTCTCTGAAATCACACTTAAATTAAAAAAAGGTTTATTTTGGTTTTTTTATTATCTCAGTCGTTACGACTATAAAAATGCAGCAGAATACCTTCATGAGATGTCCACTGAGAGATTGGATGGACCCGTCTATAATGAGTTTGAAAAGGACTTTTTAAAATTATACAGTGATTTTACTAAGGCCACGGTGAGCGAGGTAAGTCTCACAAGAAGGATGATGGAGACCATTAAAATGGGAATAAATTTCGGAATGAATTTTGGAGACCAGATGTTTCCTGTGATTAAAAGCCTTATGTATCTAGATGGTATGGTTATGAGATGCAAGCCAGAAGCTATATTAATGGAAGATATGAGAAAGTTTACAGTAAACTTAGAGGAGGAAATGAAATAAAAAAAGGCGCTATATTTACTTATAGCCTGCCTTTTTTATTTTTTGAAAATAGAAAGTATTCTTTAAAATATTTTTTTAAAAAACTCACCGTAAAAACTATCTGTATTTTCCATACAATATCTGCACATTATATTTCCTCCTTCTAAAAATAAAGTTTATATGCAAAATCTGTGCTATACTTAGCTAAATATAGCAACTTTTACTTTTATTTATCCGTCAAATCTGGAAAGGGTTTACTTTAATAAGCTAATATGATATCTATATTATATAATAACATAAGGAGAGTGGTTTTCTTGAAGACTTTAAAAACATTTTTATTAATGTTTGTAATGACTATTATACTGATGTTTTTTGGAAACATTTTAGGCGGACAAAGAGGTATGACCATAGCACTTTTATTTTCATTTGGAATGAACTTTTTTTCATACTGGTTTAGTGACAAGATGGTATTGTCCATGTACAAGGCTCAGCCTGTAAATGAAGATTCAAAGGTATATCAAATAGTAAAAAGGCTGGCAAGAAATGCTGACCTTCCGATGCCTAAGGTATACATTATAAATCAGTCACAGCCAAATGCCTTTGCAACAGGTAGAAATCCTAAACATGCTGCTGTAGCAGTAACAAGAGGGCTCCTAGATATTCTTGACGATGATGAGCTTTCTGGAGTAATAGCCCATGAATTGGGTCATGTTAATAACAGAGATATCCTAATTGGAACCATCGCAGCCTCTATGGCTGGAGCAATTACCTATCTGGCTCACATGGCAAGATGGGCTGCTATATTTGGAAGGAGTGACAATGACAGAGATGAAAATCCCTTTGCACTCATAGCCACAATGATCCTAGCCCCTATAGCAGCGATGCTTGTGCAGATGGCTATATCAAGAACCCGTGAGTACAAGGCTGATGCCTATGGAGCAAAGGTAAGCGGGAATCCCCTATACCTAGCCAGAGCTCTTAGAAAACTAGAGATGTCCAGTAAAAGAATCCCCATGTCAGCTAACCCTGCCACGTCACATATGTTTATTGTGAATCCTTTGTCGGCAGAGAAAATGGCTTCACTTTTCAGTACTCACCCAAGTACAGCAATGCGTATACAAAAGCTCGAAGATATGTCTAAAAACGGACTATAACAAGAATTATAAAAAGGGAGCTAAGCTCCCTTTTTAATTTACTTTACTATGAGCCAGCCCCTCATCTTCATATGCTCAGGACCACAGAATACCGAACATCTGAATTCATAAGTTCCTACATCATTGGCATAAAACTCTACAATATTTTCTTTTCCAGGTTCGATCCCTTTATTTATTCCAATTTCTTCAAGTTTGAACCCGTGAGTAACATCTAAAGAAGTGAGTCTAAGCCTTACCCTATCTCCGGCATTGACAACTATAATATCCGGATTAAATCCAAACTTATAGGCTTCGACATCAATTATTCTGACCCCATTTTCTACTTCTCCAGATAAACTATAGTACATGGGGCTTATTTCATCTTTGTTCATCATATCCCTGCTGGTACAACCTAAAATAGCAGTAAGTAAAATCAGCAAAAAAAATTTTTTTTTCATATTCCTCACTCCCTTTACTCTTTGAAGTTTTATATGATGCAACAGGGATAATTCCTTTTAAATTTTTACAGTGCCATTGTATAGATCTCTAAAACATCTTCCTTTTCAAGAGCCTGCATGGTCCCAAGGGGTCCATTTTTCACTGCTTTTTCTGCCATTACTTCAAATTTTTCATGATCTATTCCTACTTCTGTCAAGGTTTTTGGAATTCCTAAAGATGTGAAAAACTCTCTGGTTTTTTCTGTGACCTTTCTCGCAATACTCATCTCACAGTCTCCCTCTATACCCCATACATTTTTGGCATAATCCACAAATCTGTGAACATTTTCCTCAGAAAGAACATAATCCATCCAGTAAGGTGTCAATATCCCTAAGCCCATCCCGTGGGTAATGTCATACTGAGCACTGAGCTCATGTTCCATGGCGTGAGTGGCCCAGTCTGTAGACTCCTTTCCGCAAGACAGCATTCCGTTTAAGGCCAGAGAACCTGCCCACATAAGATTTGCCCTGGCTTCATAATTTTCTGGGTCTTTTAAGGCCACAGGACCAAAGTTAATCGCTGTCTTTAATATCCCTTCCATAAGTCTGCTCTGAAGGTATCCACTCTTGTCCGGTGAGAAATACTGCTCAAAAACATGACTCATGATATCTACAACTCCAGCTGCAGTATGAAATTTATTAACTGTAAATGTATAAGTCGGATCAAGGATGGAAAAGACTGGTCTTAGTTTTTCATGACCTATTGCCAGCTTTTCATTGGTATCCATTTTGGAGATTACACTGTTTCCGTTCATCTCACTTCCTGTAGCTGCAAGGGTGAGTATAGAGGCTACAGGTAGGGCATCACGCAGTTCTCCTAGCTTATTCTCTACATAAAAGTCCTGCCATACATCTCCTTCATATTTTGTCTGGGCAGCTATGGCCTTTGCACAGTCAATGACACTCCCTCCACCAGCTGCCAATACTAGTCCTACACTATTTTCTTTACATATTTTCGCTCCCTCGTAGACACTTTCTATTCTTGGATTTGGATCTACTCCTGCCAGTTCGAAACATTCAATATTAAAATCAGCAAGCTGTTTTTTAATCAAATCATAAAGCCCCGATTTCTTTATGCTTGACATTCCGTATACAAGGAGCACCTTAGAAGTGTATTTAGTTATTTCAGATCCTAATTTCTCAACTTTTCCCTTTCCGAAAAGCACCTTTGTTGGAATGTTGTAATTAAAATTTTTCAATATATCACTCCTTTGTAGATTTATTTTTTACATTGTTAGTATACATTATTTTTTTCTCTTTTTCATTGATAAAATATCAGATAAGTGATAGATTCTAAATATCTTTTTTAAATAATCAACTGTATATAAAAAAATTGTAGGTTAAGGGGGGACTATGTTTATAAGTAAGTATCAAGTAAGAATATCAGATATAAACTACGGCGGACATATGGGGAACGAGAGGGCTTTAGTGGCCTTTCAACAGGCTAGGATAGAATGGTTAGAAACTCTGGGACTGTCAGAGCTCAGTATAGGGGAAGAGAGAGGATTAATACAAAGAAGGGCCAATGTTGAGTATCTCAGGGAGATTTCCTTAGGAGACATTTTAAATGTTAAAATTTATCCTGTAGAGATCAGGGGAAGTTATTTCGTACTTGCACATGAAGTCAGCAACCAGGACGGGGTTACAGTGTTGACTGGAAACGTAACTCTAGGCTCCTTTGACTATAATAATAAAAGACTGGCTAAAATACCCGGTGCCTTGAAAGAGATATTAGAAAAAGAGAAAACCACAAAAGGATAGGGTTTGATTTTATAAAACCTTTAGAGTATAATCAAAGAAAAAATTAGGAGGACTAGATGAAACTTTACAGATATTTTATACTGGTACTTTTTGTGCTCACAGCTTTCACAGGATGTAGCACCGCTAATAGAAGCAGACTGCACTTTGATTCTAAACCCTATAACTTCATCACAGGAGAAAGTTATTATGAATATATGGAATTATTTTTATTAAAAGTAGATGATATCGACAATCGTTTTTATATTCAGATGAAATCAAAGGAAAACTTGAAAATTTCAAAAGAGGTCCGAGGAAAATTGGAGATGAAAAACGGTATTTTGTTTATGAATACAGAAGACAGCAACAAATTGATCAAAATATCAGGATATAACAGCTATCCAAGAGTTATTTATTCGGATATTCCCGAACTTTACAATTTTAATCTTAATTTATCCCCAAGTGTATACAGATACAGTGGGAATTTCAAGAGAGATAATTCTAAATATAGTATAGATTTAAAACTTTTTGAAAGGGAAAAATCTATACCGGTCTATATAATCCCTCCTGAAGATCAGGAAAACAGTTTTTTTATAACAGTTATCGAGTCGAAAGATGGACAGATAGTTTCTCATGAAGAGTTAACCGGAGACTGGATTATCAAAGAAAAAATACTGTACCTTCAGCTAGATGATGACACAATGTATTTTAAAACCAGCAGGCACAGTATAGAGCTAGTAAACTACGAAAACAGATATGATATAGATAAAATTATATTAAAAAAAGTAAAATAATAAAAAATTCGGCTTAGAGCCGAATTTTTTTAATCTTATATTTATTTGAATCAACTATTAACCTTACTATAACAATTTATTGAAGCTGAGTTAATCTTTCACTTTAAATTAAAGTATTGAATTTACAAGAATATTAGAGTCAAAAGATTTTGTCACGAATGGACACTAATAAAAGATAGGGAAATTAACACGAATAATAAAAAAACCTTTTGGTCACAGAGGACGCAGAGAAAAAAAGGGAGTTTCATAGAGTGAAAATAAAAATCTTTTAATTTTCAGACTACTTTCCCCTTTAAAAAATGCCGTTAAGAAATCATCTTGTGAAATCCACTTTCATTGAAATAAGGAGGTTTACCGACTATATTTCAATAGAAAATTAGTTCAGAAGTGATTTTAGGTATTTTTTAGGGGTGCCTTTTCTTTGGTTACTTTCTTTGGGCAAGCAAAGAAAGTAACACAGGTTTTCGGAGAAATTCAATACTTTATTGAGAATTTCTTTCAATCAGCAACTTGAGTTATTTAATCAATTACCTCTGTAAAAACTAAATCCACTATTTTCAACCCGTCTACAGCAGCACTCATTATTCCACCAGCATAGCCTGCTCCCTCTCCTACAGGATAGACTCCTTGAACACTGACAGAGTCTCCAGATTCTTTTCTGGTAATTCTTACAGGGGCAGAGGTTCTCGTCTCTGGACCGATTAAATTTGCTCTTGGTGACAGAAAATATTTGTTTTTTCCCCAGTGTTCTAATGCCATTTTCATATTTCTACTTATGAATTCAGGAAAAAAATCATTCAACTTGTGGGATTCTAGTCTCATTTTATAGCTAGATTCGATCTGAACACCGCTTTTTTGGTTTTTCAGAAAATCTTCTGCCCTCTGATAAACAGCTCCGTAGTTTGATATAATATCATAAGCCTTTTTTTCAAGTTCTCTCTGAAATTTCATTCCAGAAAAAAGTTCTTCTCCAAATTCATTCTCTTTTACGGCAACTACCAGAGCAGAATTGGAAAATTCTCCGTCTCTTGTGGAGTAGCTCATTCCGTTTACAAGAGTCCCACCATTTTCAGAAGCCGCATTTACAATCTCTCCCCCAGGGCACATGCAGAAAGAAAATACCCCTCTTTCTTCAGCCTTATTATTGTAAGCCATGTTGTAAGTAGCAGCTCCTAAGAGAGGATGATCTGCGTACTCACCATACTGCATTTTGTCTATATCGGCTCTAGGATGCTCTATACGGGCGCCTATCGCAAAGGCCTTGTTCTCCATACATATGCCTCTATCATGAAGCATCTGATAGGTATCTCTCGCAGAATGACCTATGCAGAGAAGAAGGTGATCCACCTCTATACTCTCCTTGCCTTTATTCTTATTCTGAACTTCTATCTTTCTGATCTTACCGTTTACGACCTCTATATCCGTCATTTTGGTTTCAAAATAAAATTTACCTCCCATTGAGATTATCTTCTCTCTGAGGTTTTTTACCACATCTTTTAACACATCTGTCCCCACATGAGGCTTATAGTCCCACATAATCTCCTGTTGAGCCCCGTGATCCACAAGTTCCTTAAACACCTTGCCTATATACTCACTTTTTATCCTCGTATTGAGCTTACCGTCAGAATATGTCCCAGCCCCTCCTTCTCCAAACTGTATATTAGAGTCCTCATCTAGCTGATCCGAAGTATAAAAAAGATCCACAGACTGATGTCTTTCGTCTACCTTTTTTCCCCTCTCAAAAATAAGAGGTTCGTAGCCGTATTCACACAACCTCAGAGCTGAAAAAAGTCCCGCAGGGCCTGTGCCAATAATGGCTATCTTACCCATATCTTTTTTTGCTTTTCTTTTTGGAAATGTTTTTTCCTTTATAAGAGAGACGTTTTTCATTCTGTTTATATCCAATTCTCTATTAAGTGTTACAGAGAGATTATACACAAGCTTTATATCTTTTGTCTTACGGCTGTCTATAGACTTTTTTTCATATTCTATATGGCCTATATTATTTTTTCTTATTCCACGTTTCTCGATCTCTTTGATAAGTGCTTTTTCCTGATCTTTTTCTATTGAAACCATTATATTGTTTACTGCGACTTTCATTATTCACCTCATATTTTTTTCTCTAAATTAGGACCCCAAAATTTACTTAATTGATTAATAGGAATTTTCCTAAAGTATACTTTTTATATATTCCTAATTCTCTTTTTTTATTGGCAGTTTTACTTATATAAGTTCTTCTATTCCTGCTTTTTTTATTATGGATTTCATATTTTTATATCCAATTCTATCTCCTGAAATTTTTATCTTAAATCTTTTGTGTTTTTTATTATAACATAATTTAGTTTTTTATGTTTTAAGATATAATGTAATAATAAATAAATTATAGGACTTTTATTGTTTGGGTTGAGATCTCTATTCCTATATTAAAACTGGGCTTTTTATGTTAAAATAAATTAATATTATTATTTTATTTTTTAGTGAGGTGATATTTTGCCTTGGAAAAGGAAAAATATTGAAAATATATTTATTGTATGTGTCATAACTATATTTATGGGGCAGATATATATGAGTCCCTTTTCATCGTGGTTTAGGTTTTCCATAGCAGGAGTGGTACTGCCGATAGCTTTGCTGTTTTTTTCAGATATCCCGATTCTCATTACATGCATGGTCATAGGATTCTTTATCCCATTTTTTAGGGCTTTTGTGGAGTTTTTAAATGTTTCTAATATTTCATATATAGATGCTTTTTACAAATATTTTCCTACTATAGGATATTATGTAATGTATGGTCTTCTCTTTATAGCTCTAGATATAAGGAATAAAAAAAATAAATTTTCTATATTTATTTTAAGTCTGTGGATCTGCGATTCAACATCAAATATCCTTGAGCTCTCTATCAGGAACATTTGGTGGGATTTCCCATTTAAAGTTGCTATATTTCAGGCTATTTTAGTTGGATTTATAAGAGCCTTTGTAGTTTATCTTTTTTATAACTTTGTTCTTTATGTAAAAAACAGATATGATAAGGACAAAAAAGACAAAGAGTATAAGGAATCTCTTATTTTTGTTTCAAAACTTAAAACGGAGGTTTTCTTTTTAAAGAAATCAATAGATGATATAGAGCACACCATGGAGAAAAGTTATCTTCTCTATGATGAGCTTAAGGATGCTGAACTGAAAAATTATGCTCTTGAAATTTCTAGAAATATCCACGAGATAAAAAAAGATTACTTCAGAGTAGTTACTGGAATAGAGAGTACCCTAGAAACAGAGATGGAAGAACGGAATTTTACTATGACTCTTTTTGATGTATTAAAGATAATAGAAGATAGTACGAAAAAATTTCTAAATTCTGTAGATAAAGATATCTACATAAAGTTTGATGTCAAAAAAAATATAAAACTGATAAATTATCTTCCTTTAATCTCATTAATTAATAATCTTATTATAAACTCCATTGAAGCCATTGACAAAAACGGGGTGATAACGATAGAAGGAACCACTGAAAATAAAAATCTTGTAATTACAGTTACTGACAACGGACCGGGTATTGAAAAAGAAGATTTAAAACTTATTTTTCAGCCTGGATTTTCCACCAAATATGATTTAATCTCAGGAAAGATGTCCACTGGTATAGGACTTTCACACGTGAAGAACCTAGTGGATGAATACTACGAGGGAGAACTCTACTGTGATAGTATACAAAATGTCTTTACTTCATTTACTATAAAAATCCCAGTTACTAATCTAATATAAAGGAGTGAATTAAGAATGAACTTTTATATAGTCGATGATGACCCCGGAATACAGAAAATATTAAAAAATATATTGATTAAAAATAAACTTGGAGAGATCGTAGGGACAGCAAATGAGGGAGCAAAGGCTATAGAGGATATCAAAATCTTAAAACCCGATATTGTATTGGCAGACCTTCTTCTTCCAAAGGTAGACGGAATAGGAATAGTAAACGCTCTTAGAAACACTGATATTGACACAAATTTTATAATGATCTCCGAAGTCCGGTCTCCCGAGATGATCTCTAGAGCCTATGAAAGTGGGGTAGAGTTTTTTATAACTAAGCCTATAAATGTTGTGGAGGTCCTCTCTGTAATAAAAAAGGTACAGGAAAAAATAAAGATGTCAAATGTAATAGCCTCTTTTGAAAATGCCTTTAAAAGTATGGATATGCTAAGAAACACTCCTCAGAAGACAGCAACTGAAAAAAGCGACATCAAGAAAGAGATAAATATAGTCTTGGGAGAGCTTGGAATTTTAGGGGATCTTGGATGCAATGATATTTCCGACGGAATTTTATGGATAAAGGATCAGTCTGATAAATCCAAACAGCAATATAAACTTTCCGATGTCTATAACTTTTTAAAGTCAGTCCATGAAAAGAATGAGGGTATAGAGATAAACACAAGCACAATAGAGCAAAGAATCCGTAGGACAATAAGCAAAGTTCTGCAGAATATCTCTAATCTAGGTATAGAGGATTATGGGAATGAGATATTTTTAAAGTATTCAGGAACTATTTTTGATTTTAAAGAAGTTCGTAAGCAAATGGATTTTGAAAGGTGTAAATCTCCCTATTGTGGAAAAATAAGTGTAAAAAAGTTTTTTGAGGGAATTTTATTGATGCTAAAAATTTAGTATTAATGTCCATTTAATGACCAGATTAAAAGTCTTAAACAAAAAGTTTAAGACTTTTTTTTATTTTTTATGTTTTTTTGTGTCGGATTTTGTATGTTGCACTGTATTATTAATATAATAAATAGTGCAGCTGATAAGCATTTTCACAATGAATATTTGTTGCAAGTTTAATTTTATATATGGTTTATTTGAACTGAATACATAATTAATAATTTTAAATCAAGGAGGGAATATTTTATGAAAAAAATGCAGCTGACAACAAAAATTTTCATCGGTCTGCTTCTAGGAGCAATTATAGGAGCTATGCTTTATCCTGTGAGGGAAGTTCCATTTGTAAATGACTATGTGATCGGATTTGCTTTCCATCTCATGGGGAGAATCTTTATGAATGCTATCAAAATGATGGTTGTTCCACTTGTTTTCTTTTCACTTATCATGGGAACTGCCTCAATGAAGGATATCAAAAAACTTGGTAGAATAGGTACTAAAACCCTCGCTTTCTATCTAACAACAACTGCAATTGCTATCACTATTGCACTTGGACTTGCTAATCTTGTTAATCCTGGTAAAGGATTAGATCTTGGAACTGTGGAAAAATCAAGCTTTGCTATAAAAGAATCTAAATCATTTGTTAATGTACTAATCGATATGGTCCCTACTAACCCTGTAGCTGCTATGGCAAATGGTAACATGCTTCAAATAATCATCTTTGCAATTTTATGTGGTGTTGCTCTTACTCTTCTAGGTGAAAAAGGTGAAAGATTAAAAGAGATCTGCTCCGAAATTAACGACCTTGTTCTTAAGCTTGTGGAAATCATAATGTTATTCGCACCAATCGGTGTTTTCGGACTTATAGGTAAAACTTTTGCAACTCTTGGATATGATGCTATGAAGCCACTTTTCGTTTATATGATTACTGTGTTAGCCGCTTTATTAATTCATGCAATCGTGACTTATCAAGGATTACTCTTTGCTTTTGCAAGATATAATCCTATTACATTCTTCAAGAAATTTGCACCTGCAATATCTGTAGCTTTTTCTACATCAAGTAGTGGTGCTACTATTCCGGTGACAATGGATACTCTTTTGACAAGATTTAAGGTTCCAGAGGATATCACTTCTTTCACTATACCACTCGGAGCCACTGTTAACATGGACGGAACTGCTATAATGCAGGGAGTTGCTACAGTATTTATCGCTCAGGTTTATGGTGTAAACCTTGGCCCTGCTGATTACCTAGCTGTAATTCTTACAGCTACTCTGGCTTCTGTTGGTACTGCAGGTGTTCCAGGTGTAGGACTTATCATGCTTTCCATGGTTCTTACTCAAGTAGGAATTCCTGTAGAGGGTATCGGTCTAATCATGGGTGTTGACAGAATCCTAGACATGACTAGAACTGCTGTTAATATCACTGGAGATGCTGTTTGTACTCTGATTGTTGCAAAAACAGAAGGGGAGCTTCTTCCTGCAGAGGAGTTAGAAGTAGCATAATTTTTAAAAAATATTAATCAAAAGAACCCCTCCTCTAGGCAGTTCCTAGAGGAGGGGTTTTAAATTAAGATTATCTGTAATTTATTATCTTATTTCCAAAATATTTCAGCAGTCTTTCTAGGTACTGTTCTTTTGTACTTTATATTAGGATAACCTATGATCATGCATGTTGCTATCTCTTTCCCTTCTTTTATTCCAAGAAACTCTCTTATCTCTTTATTCCCTGCTGCAGCTCTAACAAAAAATCCGCTAAATAAAGCCCCAAGATCTAGGGCATTTGTCATAAGCTCCATATTTGAAGATGCTAAAACACCATTAACCTGAAAATTTGCAGCTACAACTATTACCGCCGGAGCATTGAAGAATAGTTCATCCTCTCCATCAGGATTTTCTTTATATTTTTTATACATCTTCACCCAAAGTTTTGCATATTTCACATACATTATGTTTTCTGGAGTTATGTTGGATAAAATTTCTTTTCCTATGGTGTTTAGAGTCTCTAAAGTTAATTTTCTCAGTTCCTGTAAACCTTCTCTGATAACTATATAAGAAACATCTTGCATATTTCCAGCTGTTTCTGTGAATCTTCCAGCCTCTATAATTTTAGATAGCTTTTCTTCCTCCACCTCTTTGTCCTTAAACTGCCTTATACTTCTTCTGAATTTAATAAAATTCATTAGATTATCAGAATCTATCTGAAATTTGTCCTTGTCATACTCTACGACTTCCGACATATTGTATTCATCTGTAGTAACTGCATCTTTTGGACATACAGCGATACAGTGACCACATTTAAAGCAGGTTACATTGTTAATTTTGGCTTTTTTATCTATCAAGTCTATATCTTTTGGAAAGCAATCTTTAACGCAAAGTCCACAACCTATACATTTTTCCTCGTTGACAATCATCATAATTTTTACACTCCTAATTTTAATTTTATAAAGCTTTTCGTAAAATTTCCTCAGAAACTTCCAGAGTGACCTCTCTACTCTCTGACAGAGCTGTCATTCCATGTTTTTCCAAGGAATTAATAATCTTCTGTATGCCATCTTCCCCGATATTGTAATCTGAAAGTTTTGTTTTTATCCCAAGACTGTGGAAAAATCCCTCAGTTTTTAAGATAGCCCGATCTATTTTTTCATCTTCACTGCCGTCTTTTATATTCCATACTCTTTCTGCATACTGCAGAAGTTTTTCCTGTTTTGCTGATTTTCTTACTTTCCATATTGCTGGCTGAACTACTGCTAAGGTTTTAGCGTGATCTAAACCAAATAAAGCAGTCATTTCGTGCCCTATCATATGGGTAGTCCAGTCCTGAGGAACTCCTGAACCGATGAGGCCGTTTAAGGCCATAGTGGCACACCATACAAGGTTTGCTCTGGCATCATAATTTGTAGGATTTTCTATGGTTTCTTTCCCCACCTCTATAAGAGTCTGGAGTATCCCTTCAGCTGTCCTGTCCTGAAACCCTGCATTTACAGGATATGTTACGTATTGTTCCACAGTGTGAATAAATGTATCCACGACACCATTGGCAACCTGGGTAGCAGGAAGGGTGTATGTAAGAGTAGGGTCAAGTATTGAAAATTTGGGGAATGTAAATTTGCTGAATATAGGAAGCTTGTCTATTTCATTGGTTACTACAGCCCCGTTATTCATCTCAGAACCTGTGGCAGGAAGAGTTACTACAGTCCCAAAGGGTATGGCTCCTTCTACAGGGATGGGATTAAATCCAAATTTTAAAAGTTCACTCTCCCTTCCCATATAATCATCTGCAACAGAGGCTATCGCTATAAATTTTGTTCCGTCCATTACAGAGCCTCCTCCATATGTGATAAGAATTTTTGCATTTTTCGGTACGAGGCTGTCTAAGTTATTTATCTGATCCTTACCGAAAACTATATTGGTTGGGTTATAAAAACTAAAATTTAACATGCTTTCCTCCTAATATATTGTTACGGTATCTACCTAGTTTAATTTTTGATATCTGACGAACATTTTATTATACACATTCCCTTTTCTTCATCATATTTTTTGATCTGTTCTTGAAGATCTTCCCTGGTTACAATAAGCTCCTGTATTTTTTCTTCTATAAGCTCCACGTGATCAAGAAGAATCTTTTTTCTTTCGTCAACTGTTTCTATTCCGCCTTTTTTTAGAGAGATATAATGCCTTATCTCTTTTAAGGACATCCCGGTTTCCTTTAGATTTAAAAAGAATTCGATCCATAACAGATCATCTTTCGTATAAACTCTGTTGTCGCTCTTGTCTCTGGCAATCTTTCTGATTACGCCGTTTTTTTCATAATATCTTAGTTTGGATTTTGTTATATGAAAATATTTTGCTACCTCATCTATATTCATGTCAGCCCTCCCATCTTAAGTACAATATAAATATACACCTTAGACCATAGTTTAAGGCAAGTTTTTTTAATTTTATAAAATATGAAAATAATAGATATAGGAGGTTGTATATTTATGTAGGAATTGCTCTGAAAAATAAGAAGAGTATATTAAGCGTAATAATTAACCCAAGTTGCTGATTGAAAGAAATTATCATAAATTACTGAATTTATCTGAATATCAGAATCAAAAGATTTTATCACGAATGAACACCAATAAAAGATAGGGAAATTAACACGAATAAAGACAAGACCTTTTGCTCACAGAGGACACAGAGAAAAGAAGGAGTTGCACTGAGAAGATCGATATTAGAATCAAAAGATTTTGTCACGAATGAAAATCAATAAAAGACAGAAAAATTAACACGAATAAGGACACAACCTCTTGAACACAGAGGACGCAGAGAAAAAGAGGGAGTTTCACAGAGTGAAAACCAAACTATATACGCGTTCTTTTGCGAGAGGTTTTTATCCCTTTTCCCTTGCCATTGATAAAATCAGCGTTAAGAATAACCGCAGTGAAATCCTTAGAAAAAATCGACTGTTTGAGCATAGCGAGTTTCGAGTTTTTCTTGGATTTTCAAGGTTATTTAGCTGATTTTTCATAGGCTTGAACTTTTGGTTACTTTTCTTTCAAGAGAAAAGTAACGAATCCCGATAAATTCAATACTTTACTTTAAATTGGCAAAATTTTATATTTTAAAAGGAGGATGTTATGAGAAATTTTTTGGCAATTTTAGGTATTATTTTTTTAGCAATACTTTTTGTACTTTTGTTTAGATAGAATTATAAAGGGAGTCCCGAACTTTATTTTATAATACCAAAATTATGTATTGAAATGAGCAAAATAATGATCAAATTATTGAGGAGGGGATTTAAATGAAAAAGTTTGAGTACATGGAAAAATACGGCCATGAACAACTAGTTTACTTTTTTGACAAGACCACCGGCCTCCGAGGAGTTACATGCATTCATGACACAAGCCTAGGACCAGCCCTAGGTGGTACAAGAATATGGGATTACGAAAATGAAGAAGAGGCTATATTAGACGCTTTCAGGCTCTCTAGGGGGATGACATACAAAGCCGCCTGTGCAGGGCTTAACCTCGGAGGAGGTAAAACTGTTTTATATGGTGACCCAAAAGTTGTTAAGAGTGAGGCTTATTTCAGGAGTCTCGGAAGATTTGTACAGAGCTTAAACGGAAGATATATAACTGCCGAAGATGTAAACACAAACACGAAAGATATGTCCTATGTAGCCATGGAAACCGACTATGTGGTAGGTCTGCCTGGAAAAAGTGGAAACCCTTCACCGGTTACTGCCTGGGGAATTTTCATGGGTATAAAGGCTACTTTGAAGGAGATCTTCGGAGACGATTCTATAAAGGATAGAAGTTTTTCTATACAGGGAGCAGGCCAGACAGGATATTATCTCATAAAATATCTTTTGGGAGAAGATTACCCAGATAAAAATTACAAAGCTGAAAAAGCCTCTAAAATATATTTTACAGAAATAAACGACAATCACATAAAAAGAATGAAAAATGAACATCCTCAGGTTGAATTTGTCAAACCCGATGATATATACTCCTTAGAAGTGGATATATTCTCCCCCTGTGCTCTAGGGGCTGTCATAAATGATGATACAGTTCCCAAATTTCGCTGCAAGGCCATAGCCGGAAGTGCAAACAATGTCCTAAAGGATCCCATCCACGGAAGACAGCTAAAAGAAAGAGGGATATTATATGCTCCTGACTATGTTATAAATGCAGGTGGACTCATAAATGTATATCACGAACTTCAGGGATATAACAGAGACAAGGCAGTGGGAGATGTAGAACTTATATATGACCGTCTGATGGAAATATATAAAATTTCAAAGGACCAAAACATTGCCACCAGCGATGCTGCAGACCGCTTTGCAGAAAACAGGATCAAAGTCATAAAAGAGATAGAGAGCAACTATATAAGAAGATAAATTCACAGTATGGCACAGTATAGAGGGGGGAAGCAATGAAAAAGTTTAAAATCCTGGCAATAAATCCAGGTTCTACTTCCACAAAAATATCTGTTTTTAAAGAGGATGATGAGATATTCACCGAAACCATCAGACACTCTGCAGAAGATATACAGCAATTCAAAAAAATAATAGATCAGTTTGAATTCAGAAAAAATATAATAGAAAAAATACTTAATGTTAATCATCTTTTAGATGAGGGGCTAGATGCTGTAGTAGGGCGGGGTGGACTTTTGAGGCCTTTATCTGGTGGTACTTATCTTATAGGGGATGCAATACTGAGAGATCTTCGAGCTGGAGTGTCAGGTGAACATGCCTCAAATTTGGGAGGGATAATTGCACATGAAATAGGGGAAGATTTTAATATCCCCTCATATATAGTGGACCCTGTGGTGGTAGATGAATTTGAACCTGTAGCCAGGATATCTGGAATCCCAGAAATTGAAAGAAAATCCATTTTTCATGCATTAAATCAAAAAGCTGTGGCTAGAAGTTATGCCAAAGAGATAGGAAAGCCCTACGAAAATCTAAATCTGATTGTGGTGCATATGGGAGGTGGAATAACCATCGGTTCTCATAAAAATGGTCGAGTCATTGATGTCACAAATGCACTAGATGGCGAAGGTCCCCTTTCTTCTGAAAGGTCAGGAGCCTTGCCAGCTGGTGATATTATAAAAATGTGTTTTGAAAAGAAATATGACCAGGATTTTATTAAAAAAAGACTCGTTGGGAAAGGAGGGGCAGTTGCCTATCTTGGGACCAATAGTATTATAGAGGTTTTAGATCTTATTGAAAAAGGTGATAAAAAAGCTGAGCTAATCTTTGATGCTGTGATATACCAGATCTCAAAAGAAATTGGAGCTTTTTCTACAGTCCTTAAAGGTGAGGTCGATGCTATAATTTTAACTGGGGGTATGGCCTATTCTGAAAAAATCATAGATCTTTTAAAGGAACGGGTGGATTTTATTGCACCCATAAAAGTATATCCTGGGGAGCATGAAATGTCTGCCCTGGCACAAGGGGCATTACGGATACTAAAAAAAGAGGAAACCCCTTTAATATATAATCCAGATTAAAACACACGTAAAAAGGAGAGGGCTGACCTCTCCTTTTTTTATGAGAATATTAGATTTTTTTATCAACCAGTTCAGCTATCTTTTTAACATCTACCATAACTTCAGCAAATCCTGCAGGTGTAAGTGACTGTGCCCCGTCACAAAGGGCATTTTCAGGATCATTATGAACCTCTATCATAAGTCCGTCTGCTCCTACAGCTGCTGCTGCCATAGCCAGATTTTTTACCATCCATCTCTTTCCTGTTGCATGGCTAGGATCTACTATTACAGGAAGATGTGTTAGTTTCTTTACAGCCAGTACTGCACTTAGATCTAGAGTATTTCTTGTGTATTTTTCAAATGTTCTTATTCCTCTTTCACAAAGAATTACATTTGGATTTCCCTCTGACATTATGTACTCTGCAGACATTATCCATTCCTCTATAGTTGCCGACATACCTCTTTTAAGAAGTACTGGCGTTTGAGTTTTTCCAAGTGCCTTCAGCAAGTCAAAGTTCTGCATGTTTCTAGCCCCTACCTGAATTATGTCTACATCTTCTACAAATTTATCCACAAGTGAAGGAGACATAATCTCAGTTACTATAGGCATACCTGTAATTTTTCTGGCTTCTTTCAGAAGATCGAGTCCTTCTAATTCTAGCCCTTGGAATGCATATGGAGATGTTCTAGGTTTGAAGGCCCCTCCTCTTAAGATTTGAGAACCTGCTGCTTTCACCCCTTCTGCTACTTCTATTATTTGATCTCTTGATTCTACAGAACAAGGTCCTGACATAATTGTGAAGTTACCTCCACCGATTTTTATTCCCTTTACATCTATTACAGTGTCTTCACTTTTTAGAACCCTATTAGCCTTTTTAAAAGGTTCCTGAATTCTAGTAACTGTTTCCACACCTGGAAGACCCTCTATACTACCCATATCCAATCCAGAAGTATCCCCTATAACTCCTATGATTCTGTATTCCTCACCGTTTATATCATGTACTCCCAGTCCTTTTTTCTTGAGAGTATCCATTATCTTTTCTATTACACTCCACTCAGCATCTTTTTTCATCTTTATTATCATTTTTAATCCCCCTTATTTGCTAAAACTTAAGTTTAAATAAATTTGTGTGATTGCCTCAAACTTATTTTTCTATTTGATACATTGTATCCTATTGTAACTTTTGCAGATAGATAACAATTTTTTTTTTAATGTGTTCGTACTTTTTATAATTAAGACCCCATATTTATTGATTTTATACCTTTTAATCCCATAAAAATTTGTAGGAATCATTGGGTTTCTTTTTATTTTTTTTGGTTCTTTTCAATTAAAATTAACTAAATTTAGTCTCTAAAAATAGCATTAGATAAAGAAAGAGACCCTCTTCGATTATCCTTTGAAGAAGGTCTCAGCCAAAATTTTAAACTTTTATCCAAAAATAAGCTATTTTATTTATCTGTTTCTCTATCAAAAATTTTCCTGTTTTTATGATAAAATTCAATCTCTTCTATGGTTACTGCCAGAGGGCTTAAGTATATCTTATTCTGTATCTCTTTGTATTTTTCCATAAGGTCCTCTTGCCCCTTATATATAAAACATCCCTCACATCTTTCCATTCTACAGTACTCCGTTGGCTACGAATCCTAGTAGGCCTACTACCACTGCGTAAAACATTGCGGCAGGAAGGGTCTTTCTTATTATATTACCCTCTTCTCCTGTTAGCCCTACCACTGCTGCTGCAGCTACCACATTATGTATGCATATCATGTTTCCTGCTGCTCCTCCTATTACCTGCTGAGCCAGTACAACAGTTGGATTAATCCCAACTGAATTAGCTACCTGATACTGAATAGGAGAGAAAGTCAGAGTGGATACTGTCGCTGAACCGGTTATAAAGGCCCCTAATTCACCTAGAAAAGGAGCTATTCCAAGCCAGCTTCCTTGAAATACAGAAGATAAGATATTAGACAAGTAATTTGGCATCCCTATTCCCACTGCAGAATTTGCCGAATTACTGAAAATCTGAACAACAGCAAGTGTAAAGCAAAGAGCTACCGAAGCATTTTTTACAGAATTCAGTGTTTCCTTGGTTGCTTTTTTAAGTGCCTTCCCATCTCCCTTTAGAGATAATAAAGCTATAAGTGAAGCAATTGCCAGTACAGTTCCAGGAGAATAAAGTATCTGCCATTTAGAGGTAACACCCTCTCCCAAAATGTTTCTCCAGCTAAAGTCAGCATGGGTAAGAACAAATTTTTTCACAGGTAGTACAATCCTAGTTATAAGAAGCATCATTACTACTGCCATATAGGGCATCCAGGCTGAAAAAATATCTTTTGCAGAAACTGATTCTGATAAAGTTATTGTCCCATTTTCATTAAAGGTCACCCTTCCTCCTGGAGTTTTCTTTTTCTCAGGAGTGCTAGTTTTGGCCTCTACCTCATTCTCTTCCATAGCTTCAGTCTTCCACTCGCTATTTTTAGGCATCAATATACCTTTCTTAGCAGTAAAACAAGATACTACAAGCCCTGTGAGAGATGCAAGTATAGACACGAATTCCGCCCCCAAAAAAGTGGAATAAAGTATAGCCGAACCTGCATAAGATGCCCCGACTAAAATTGACCAAGGAAGTATTTCAAAGGCTGCCTTAAAAGATTTTTCCTTACCGAAAAATTTAGTTAGCATCATAATAATTACTGTAGGAAGTAGTGTCGCAGTTATCAGATCCATTCTTGTTACAGTTCTTCCTATAAGGTCAAAGAATTCAGGGTTGGCTCCTGGGATATTTCCTAACCCAACAATAATAGGAGTCCCTACTGCTCCGAAAGATACGGGACTACTGTCTCCTATAAGTGCTATAGAGGCTGCTGCCAATGGATTGAAGCCCAATGCCACAAGAAAAGGCCCGGCAACTGCAGCAGGAGTTCCAAAACCTGCTGCCCCCTCTATAAGTGCTACAAAGAAGGCACCTACAATAACCGCCTGGACTCTCATGTCCTTGGTAACACTGCTAAATCCTCTTTTTATTATGTCCACTCCCCCTGTATGGGTCATGACTTTTAAAAGTAAAATAGCCCCGAATAATATCCATAGTATGGTGATCGACTTGTGCACTCCCTGAAGTATTGAAGCTGTTATTATGTCTCCACCCATTCCCCACACACCAAAAGCTGACACCAAAAATATAACAAAGGTCAAAAACATCCCTTTTTTTGCAGGCATTCTCAAAACTACCAAAAATATCAAAGGCAACAAAATAGGCATCATAGCCACTAAAATCTGAATTATTTTCATCTACTTCCCCCCTATAAAAACATCACAATAATCAGGCAAACAATATAAAAATTCAATCCATTTACACACCACTTAGCTATAAAATTATTTCTGTTTAACATTTAACTGTTGTTGGTTATAAAACTTTATATAAAGAAAGGAAGTAATGATAAATTTTTATGCCTATCTTGCTGATTAGCAGAATAATTTTTCAGATTCAACTATCATCCTAAGGCACTCTGCCTCTCTTTAGCAAACTATGTTTCAACGGCTACTGCCCTTGTAGCCGTCTACACATAATACGTAAGATTACTTTGTTGCAATGAATATTTTTGGAGTTTTTATAATTTATTGACAGACCTTTCCTGGATTTAAAATATTTTTTGGATCAAACACCTTCTTAATCCCTCTCATTATTTCAATATTGTTTTCGCAATACTGGTCAAACATATAACTCTTTTTTGCATATCCTATCCCGTGCTCACCAGATACAAGTCCACCTAGTTCTTCAGATCTGGCATACATTTTCTTAAACACAGCATTTAATTTTTCTTCCCATTTTTCTTGTTCTAGACCGTCTCTACATATATATATATGCAGGTTTCCATCCCCAGCATGCCCAAAGCTTGGGATTCTTATATCAAATTCTTTTTCTAGTTCCTTGGTGTATTTTATAAATTCTGAAACACAGTTTCGAGGAACCACTACATCACACTCATCCATCTCATCAGTAGAGGCTTTTATTGCTTCTAAAAAAGCACCTCTTGCAGACCAGACACTCTCTTTTCTCTCTTCTGTATCCACGATATAAACATCAGTAGCTCCTATTTCTAGACAGAGATCTGCCACCACTTCATAATCTTTTTCCACCTGCTCCTTAGAATTCCCGTCAAATGTCAAAAGAAGATAGGCATCACTGGATTTATCTGGAAATGTCTTTCCAAGGAATTCCTCTGCTGAATAAATAACCTCCTTTTGCATGAATTCTACAGCTGTTGGGATAGCCTTTGATCTTATTATTGCAGGAACTGCATCTATTGCATTGTCTATATTCTCAAATGGTATCAAAAGACTTATAGAATACTTTGGTAAAGGTAAAAGTTTCAATACTGCCTTAGTTATTATTCCGAGAGTTCCCTCTGACCCTATGACAAGATCCTTAAGACTGTACCCTGCAGAGTTTTTTACAACCTTACCTCCCATCTCCATTATGTCACCATTTGGAAGTACTACTTCTAGACCACGGACATAATCACGAGTCACTCCATATTTTACCGCTCTCATTCCACCTGCATTGGTACTGATATTTCCCCCTATAGTGGCACTTTTTTCACCTGGATCAGGGGGATAAAAGAAATCCCTGTCCTCAACGTATTTTCCTATTTCCATCAGTAGAACTCCAGGTTCAACTGTCAGGGTAAGATTGTCCTCGTCTAACTCTAGTATTTTGTTCATCTGAGTGGTTTCTATCATTATCCCACCATGAATTGGTACCGATGCTCCTACAAGCCCTGTTCCAGATCCCCTAGCCACAATAGGTATAGAGTGTTCGTAAGCATATTTTACAACTTTAGATATTTCAGCTGAATCCTGTGCCTTTACCAGAATATCCGGTTTTCGGCTTATTCCTCCCAGCTCATCATGAGAGTAATCTTCACTTATGCCATCTTCCCAGAGTACTCTCTCTTTGTTCCCCAAAATTTCAGCTATATTTTCAAAATCTTCGATACCCACATTTTTATAATTCATAACTACTCCTTCCCAGCAGAGATTATATCTCTTCCAGTTTTTATTTTTTCCATAAGTTCTGGTATTATCTGGTACATATCACCTACTACACCCCAGTGAGCCACATTAAATATAGGGGCATTTTCATCTGTATTTATCGCCACTATTGTATCTGAGTTTTCCATTCCTGCAGTAAACTGAACGGCTCCGTGGATTCCGCATGCAAAGATTATTTTCGGTTTTACCGTTCTTCCACTAAGTCCTATCTGGGTCTTGCAGTCCATCCACCCGCTCTCTATAAGAGGTCTTGTACATGCTAACCTTCCTCCTAAAAGATCTGCAAATTCCTGCATCATCTCCATATCTGATTCTTTCTTCAAAGCTCTTCCCACAGCTACTATTATTTCTGCATCAGATATACAGCTTTCTTTTTCTTTTTTAAATATATTTCTGACATTTATCTTAGAGATAAGCTTACTTTTATCAACCTCATGGTTGATTATTTCACCTGACTGACTTTCACTTCTTAGTGGTGCATCAAATATTTTATTTCTTACGGTACAGAATTGAGGTCTGTGATTCTGAGTTACTATCTGAGCCATTATATTTCCTCCGAAGGCAGGTCTTATCTGAACCAAGTCACTGTTTTCTTTCATCTCAAGTATTGTACAGTCTGCAGTAAGTCCAGTACGAAATCTTGCTGCCACTCTAGGAGCTAAAGATCTCCCTAAAGTCGTGGCTCCTACAAGTACTGAAGAGGGCTTTATTTCATCTATATATGATTCAAATATCCCTGTGTAATTTTCTATCTTGAAATGCTCTAATTCTTCGTCTTCATAAAGATGAACTTGATCTACTCCGTAATGCAGAAGTTCTTCAGCCAGAGGTTTTACATTATATCCCATTATTATTGCCTGTACCGGATGCTTGGTCACCTTGGCTAGCTCCTTAGCTTTTCCTATAAGCTCAAGGGTCACAGGATGTATCTCCCCTGCAAAATGGTCAACATATACTGTTAATCCCTTCCAAAGCTCTTTATCAATTTTTTCAATTTCTGTATCCTCAAGTAGCTCTATTGCTCCCTTTCCTTGCTTCACACAGAGTCTGCACATTTTACACCCGGCATTGATATCTAGTTTCCCGTTGCTTTCCTCTATAGCATTAAAGGGGCATAGCTCTATCAATTCTCTCATAAGTTTATGATCAACCTTATCGTGATTTATATGTAATTGTCCCATTTTTACCTCCTAAGCAAATTTATATTCTTTCATTCTCTTGTATAATTCCTCGGCTATCTCAACTGAACTTCCTGTTATTGTTTCTCTGTCTTCTGATTTTTCCGGGTTAAATATTCTTTCTACCTGAGTAGGAGAACCTTTTAAACCATACATAAATTCTTTTTTATCAGGAAGATCGTCTAGAGACATCACTTTTATATCCTTTTGCATTGCAGCAAATTTTCTTTTATATGATGGAAGTCTAGGAGTATAGATACCTTTTTCTACTGTAATAAGACAAGGATAAGGTATATCTTGTACCTCTATAGTCTCACCCATATCCGCCTCTACCGTTATATATTCTTCCCCTACCTCTAGCAATCTGCTTACATTGGCTATGTGTGGAATGGCAAGATATTCAGCCATTTCAGGCCCCACTTGAGCTGTATCTCCGTCTGTTGTCTGCTTTCCGCAGATTATAAGGTCTATATTTCCCAGGGCTTTTATCCCTTGTGCCAGGGTATAAGAGGTAGCTAGTACATCTGCCCCTGCAAATCTTCTGTCTGATAAAAGTATCCCTTCATCGGCTCCCATCATAAAGGACTCTCTTATTACTTCTTTTGCCTGAGGTGGACCCATAGAGATTATTCCTATCTCTGAGCCTTTCTCTTCCTTGATTTTAAGTGCAGTTTCCAGTGCATAGAGATCATAAGGGTTAACCTTTGAATCCACACCGTCTCTTAAAAGTACTCCAGTATCTGGATCTACCTGTACATCACTATTACCTGGTACCTGTTTTACACAAACAGCAATTTTCATTTTAAACCTCCCGTTTTTTGGTCTGACCAAAGCAAAGTTTAAAAAAATTTGGTCTGACCAATTATTCTTATAATTAAAAAGAGAAATCATGTGATCTCCCTTTATTGACCTAATATATGATAGTACTTTTTTTTTATAAAAGTCAACACTATATCATTAATTACTTTTTTCACTTCACCCCTTTGAAATCAAGCTCTACAGTGGAATCAATGTTCACTAATAGTCGGATTCCTTTTGTTTTCAATTACTCCAAGGCTTTGTTAATTATTTATTTAATATATAAAACGCCTGTAATTTTATTTAAAAATTTTAAAAAATATTGTTCTTTTTTAAATTATAGTTTTCTCTATATGATCAAAATGTTCTCTTATTGCTTTTTTAGCTTTTTTTAGATTTCTTTCTTTCAAGGCATCGACAATAGCCTGATGATCTTTATCAATTGTCTTCTTTCCAAATTTTTCTATAACCCTCCGTCTCGAGGTTTTTACTGAATTTTCCAAAATTTCAGAAACAGAATTTAATATGGATATTATAAGGGGATTTTTAGAAGCTTTTGCAATAATAGAGTGGAACTCCAAGTCTACAAGGCTCATTTGTGCCTCATCAGTGCTTTCTAAAAGTCTTTGATGAACTTCCTCCATAACCTTTATCTCCTCATCTGTTATTCTCTCTACACACAGCTCTATGGTAGATTCTTCGAGCATTTTTCTCAGCTCATGCACATCACTATAAGATCCATTTTGAAGTGAAAACATAAGGGTTATAGGGTTATAAAGCATATTTTCAAAATTATTTGTAATGTAATTCCCTCCCCCTCTTCTGCTCTCTACAAGGCCCATTATTTCTAAAACTTTTATTCCCTCTCTCACGGTAGACCTTCCAATATGAAGCTTTTCAGCAAGAACTCTTTCAGGTAGTAATTTGTCCCCGTATTTGATACTGCCTTTTTTTATTCCATTTTTTATATATTCGACAACTATATCATATTTTTTTGTCATTTTACCCCCCGTATCCACTTAATTTTTCTATAATTTATTATAACATTTAAAAACACCTTTAAAAATCTATATTATTAATTTTGATTGTTATTTTTTTATTACATTATCTTGGTATTTATAATGCTAAAATTACAATACTAAAAAGTTAACTTTACAGTATATTGTAATTTTATGATATACTTTTTAATTATGATGTTACTTATTTTTTTATAATTCTCATAAAGTTAGTTCTACTTAAATTTTAAATAGGAGTTGGTAAAGATGAAATGCCCATGTAAAGCCACAACATGCTCAAAACATGGAAAATGTGATGAGTGCAGGATGAAACACAGAAATTCTAGAACCGCATGTGTAAAATATGCCCTAGAGGACAAAAAAGAAAATTTATTTTGCCCTAAAAATAAAAATGATGAACTTTTTGGAAAGTGCTGGACTTGCAGAGAGCAGGCTGAGATAAATGAAAAGCGTCCTTTATGCCAGGAGATAGGCCACAGATTATATAGTGAGCATAACCCAGAAGCATAGATTAATTTATTCATACGGGCTGAAAGGCCCATTTTTTTATTGATATCTTAGAAGGATATGTTGTTAAAATTCCAAAATTAATGTATAATTTTTTAGGAGGTGTATTATTATGTTTAAATTGATTGTCTTGGCTATGCTGTCCTTCATAGTATTGTATATAACCAATCCTACACAGGAGGAATTTCTGAATTTTTATAACCAAAAGATAAATGAATCCAAAAAAGAAGAGACACTTTCTAAGAGAGTCCTCCTAGAAAGTAAAAAAATATTTGCCCAGTTGAAGGTAGAAAGAAAAGATAGGTATATTTATAGTGTATATACTGTCGATTTTGCAGGAGAAAGAGAAGTATATATAGGGGTTTTCAAAACATTCATACTTAAAGAAAAAGTTAAGTCTGCTGAATACGGAGCTATAAAAACATATAATAAAATAATACATACTGCCGGTACAATTCTTGAAAAGGGATCCTATAAGGTAGAAGAACTTGTGGAAAATACCTCAAAATAATTTTTTAATAGTTGATTTCGGCTCCCTTATAAAGGGAGCCTTTTTCATTTATGCCAGCTATTTTACACTTAACCTTTAACCAAAAGAATAATGGGTGTCTTTAACATATCAGGAAAATTCAAGTTAAAATATTTTAACTTGAAGGAAGGAGTTCTAAATTTTTTCTAGAAAGTAATCTTAGAGATATTATAAAAGGGAGGTATTATTATATGGAGATAGATGCAATGTATATAAAAGACCTTGAAATGGCACTTCATTATGCAGTTCAGTCGATCAAAAAAGAGATGAAAATATGCGAGGAAACCTCTGACAAAACCCAAAAAAAAGTACTAGAAGGAAGACTTGAAAAATTTGAGTTTTTAATAAAAAAATTATCAAAAATGCAGCCATAAAAGCTGCATTTTTATTTATCTCATTAAATTTTCAAAGAATTTATGACTAATAACTGTACTCATCCCCAGGATTCAGTATCACTACATCACAGACTTCAACAGCTTCTTTAAATTCATAAGGGTCACTGTTTATAACAGGAAATGTCTTATAGTGCATAGGAATAGCAATTTTAGGTTTTATAAATTCTACTGCTCTCACTGCGTCCTTTACATCCATTGTGAAGTTCCCCCCTATAGGAATAAGAGCTATATCAATGCTCTCCTCTTCAAGAAGCTTCATATCTAGGGTGAGGCCAGTATCTCCTGCATGATAGATCTTTTTATTATTCACCTCAATCACAAAGCCCCCTGGGTTACCTCCGCAGATCATTCCTTCTTCGGTGGTTATTCCAGATCCATGAAGGGCAGGGGTCATCTTTACCGTACCAAAATCCATTTTTATTCTTCCACCTATGTGCATCGTATGTACCTTTACACCAAATTTCCCAAGGTACGCCCCTATCTCATGGTTGGTTATTATAGTGGCCCCCGTAGCTTTTGCTATAGGTACTGCGTCCCCTAGATGATCCCCATGTCCGTGGGTCACAAATATATGGGTTAGCTCTCCCACTTCATCTGAACTTATTGGAGACTGGGGATTTCCTGTAATAAAAGGATCGATAAGAGCCTTAAAAGATCCCTCTTCTAAATAAAAACATGAGTGTCCTAAAAATTTTAATTTCATAAACTACCTCCCTAAAATTCTTTGAAATATTATATTACACACTTAATAAGTATTCAAATAAAACTTTTAAAGACCTTTTATATAAATCTATGATAAAATATAAAAACAATTATTTATAAAATACATTTTTAATCTAAATTATCAACTGCTATTTTTAAAAGAAATCTCAGCTTGATTTTGAAAAAAATCTAAATTATGTTAAGAGATCTTCATCTGAATCGATGAAATTTATAAAAAATTTCAAATATACCGTCAGGAGGATGACCTATGAAAAAATTTTTACTTATTATCTTTACACTCGTCGCTTTTTACGGCTGTGCTTCTTTAGAAGAGGGTAATTCCAAAGTAAAACTTCTAAAAGATAAGTTAATAAAAATACAAAATGAAAATATTAATTCTGAGGAGGAGATAAAAAATTTCAAAAAAAGAATCTCAGTATCTAAAAATGAGATTTCTGAAATAAACCAAAAACTTGCTACAATCAAGGCCCTCGCAGAAGAATCTGAAACTATTCATGTTTTTCAGGAGAAAATTACACCTAATTTAAAATTTGAAAAAAAATATCCTGGAAAACTCCCTGAAAATTTAAATTATGTCTTTGTGATAAGCCGTCAAATAAATTTGAGAGAGGGCCCTACCACTATAAGTACAATTCTCTCCAACGCAAATTACCTAGACAAACTTCCTCTCCTTGAGGAGGTCACAAACAAACAGGGAACAAAATGGTACAAGGTACTAGACAAGAGTGGCAGGGAAGTATATGTGCACTCTAGTGTGGTAGTAAAAAGAATTTTCATGTTTAACACAATGGTGGACAATCTCAACAGACTAGATATCTTCATAAACAGTGAACTTAAAAAAAACCGTACAATTGCTTCTATTAGGGCCTACGTACCAAACCCCAACAATGTCAACCTGAAAAGAAAACAAGACAGATATGGAAATGTGGCAGACCAAAGTGCTACAGCATATTCTGAAAGGGGAACGTTATTTATTCCAGACAGTACGATAATATCCATAGATGAAAACGAAATTTCCGAAAACAATATGACAAAAATAAAAGTCTCTTATGCAACTGAGGATTCAATCTCTGTGCATAATTCTTTTATATCAAAGTCACCTAAAATAAATAGGTCTCCCAATAAGGCAATTGTTATTGACACAAACAATCAAAACTTTGGGGTTTTCGAGAGGATAAAAGGTGAGTGGGTGCTCATATCCTACGTCTATTCCAAAACTGGTTCAAAAAGTCGCCTTGGATTTCGGACACCTAAAGGATTTTTTATAGTTCCAAATGCAAAAAAAATCATGACATATAACAGTGAAATTGGTAAAAAACAGGGATATGCTCAGTATGCCATTAGATTTTCAGGAGGAGGCTATATTCACGCCACTCCTTTCAGCTATGATGAGAACAAAGAAGCAACCAAGGGATGGAAAGAGGAAACTCTCGGAACTTATCCTGGAACCAGGAAATGCGTGAGAAATAAAGAGGATCATGCAAAATTCTTGTTTGACTGGGTTCTCAGAGGAAAAATATCAAATGAAAATTATCAAAGTGTATATGACAATGTAGCAGTCATAGTGATGTAAATATAAAAAGCTGAGGATCATTAAGATTCTCAGCTTTTTTCTATCCAATGCTCTAAAAGTTCCTTTGCAAGTAATGTATCTTTTGGTTTATCTTTTGAAACTTCTACCTTCATATCTTTATTGAGATATACATAATTCACAGTATTGCAAATAGGACATTTTGAATAAAGTACCTCAGAATACTCGTATACGTAAAGATTATTTATATCTTCTTTTACTGACTGAAACTCCCAATGAGCTTTTTCTAACTTATTTTTTTTCAAGGCTCTGGGTTTCAAAACATCATAATGTTCCCTGCAGTTGCAACAAGATATAATAGCTTTTTCATTTTTTTCTTTGACATCAAAAATACCCATAAAAAACACCCCCTATACAATCAGAATATACGGTAAAATATCATATATCCTCCTTTGTCGAACGAATAAAATAAATTAAAATTTAGTTGATTTATTGGTACTTACAGGCTAGAATTTAAATATAACACAAAAGATTAAGGAGGTATACAATTATGAAAAAAATCTTAATGTCGTTAACTGTAATTCTTGTCTTAGCAGGTTGTACTTCGTCCAAAGTAGAAGAAGTAGATCAAAAGATAACAATGCTTGAAAAAAAGGTGGCTGCTGCTGAAAAAACTTCGGCTGGACTGAAAGACGAAACTATGATCCTCAAAAATGAAACTATGACTCTAGAAAAAAACGTAGACATGCTAAATACAAAAGTTGAAGCAATCAAAGAATCACTATCTCAGTAAGGAGGGAAATTTATGAAGAAAATTGTACTTATGCTTGCAGCTTTGGCAGTTCTTTCAGGATGTAGTTCTACAGATCAAGAAAGTGCCATGTTAAATAAAATGGAAAAAAATCTCAATAAGATAGAGGAAAACAATGCCACTACAGGAGCAATGATAGATCAGTATAAAACTGGAATATTAGATGCAAAAACAAATGTAGCTAATTTAGAAAAAGATATTAACGCAATAGATTCCTTTATAAACCCTGAGACAGTGTTTGAAAAAAATGGTGTAATCGTTAAGAGAGAGAGAGACCAGCTCACTCTTATTATGCCTACAGATGTAGTCTTTGATTTTAATAAGGCTGAAATCAAGGATGATTTCAAACCTCTCCTCGATTCTCTTTATGAGGCTCTTACTATTTATAAAGGGGTAACAGTAAAAATCGACGGACACACTGATAATATAGGGTCACATGACTACAACCTCAAGCTTTCACAAAAAAGAGCCGAAAGTGCAAAGGAATACCTTGTCTCTAAAGGCCTCCAGGCAGAAAGAATCGTAACTGAAGGACACAGTTTCTCAAAACCTGCTGCAAGTAATGCAACACAAGCAGGAAGAGATAAAAACAGAAGAATTGAGGTAGTTATAAAAAAATAATTATTTCATCAGAGGTTTCTATAGTTTTGCTATAGAAACCTTTTTTGCTGATATTTTTTAAGTACAAAAAATATAAAAACTAATAAAAATTATAGGGAGGAACATTGTGCTTTTAGAATTTGAAGGTATACTGCCCAAATTAAATGAAAAAACCTTTGTGGCAGAAGGAGCAAAATTAATAGGAGATGTGGAAATGGATAAGTTTTCTAGCATCTGGTTCAACTGCGTAGCAAGAGGAGACGTATCTAATATCTATGTGGGAAAATATTCTAACGTACAGGACAACTCAGTCTTACACGTAGCAGACAATAAACCCTGCATTATAGGGGATTATGTAACAGTGGGACATAGCGTAGTTCTTCACGGGTGTGAAATAGAAGATCACTGCCTTGTAGGTATGGGAGCTACTATTCTCACAGGTGCAAAAGTAGGTCGTGGGAGCATCATCGCAGCAGGGGCACTTGTGAAGGAAAATCAGATCATCCCACCTAACTCCCTCGTGGCAGGAGTGCCTGGCAAAATAATCAGGACTGTAGAAAACCAGTGGGACAATATACATTCTCAGGCCGTAAAATATAAAACACTCTGGACAAAAAGATATGGTCTTATGCCTGATGCCGATGGCGAGATCTATGGTGGGGAAAAAATAGTCTGATCTTTTAAGCAGTTATTTTTACTTCTTTTCTCAACGAGGTTACTTTTTAACCACATTTGATTTTTTTTAATCTTTATCAAACAACACTCCTCCAATCTTTGTTAAAAGTCTGTAAATAATACAAGTTGTAATGAGTGTGTTGCATACTGATCACTTATCGTCCTTTTACAGAATAAAATAAGTTCGTTTTTTACTCATAATGATATAGACGAATTCTTTAAAAACAGTTATAATATATTTTGTAGAACTAGGTCGATAGATAATTTTTATAACTAATATATTTACAATATAGGAGGTATTACTTTGAAAAAAATAGCCATATTAACGAGTGGAGGAGACGCTCCTGGAATGAATGCTGCAGTAAGAGCTGCGGGTAAATTTGCACTTAATACTGACTTGGAAGTATACGGAATAAAAAGAGGATACTTAGGTATGCTAAATGATGAAATATTTAAAATAAGCTCTCAAGACCTTGGAGGAATAATAGACAGAGGTGGTACATCTCTTCTTACTGCAAGATGTCCAGAGTTTAAAGATCCAAAAATAAGGGCAATAGCTGCCGAAAATCTTAAAAAAAGAGGCATTGACGGCCTTATTGTTATAGGTGGAGACGGATCTTTCCACGGTGCAGACCTTCTTTCAAAGGAGCACGGAATAAAAGTAATCGGTATCCCTGGAACTATCGATAACGATATAGCAGGTACTGACTATACAATAGGTTTTGACACATGTCTGAATACCATTCTAGATGCTATACAAAAGGTGAGAGATACTGCTACTTCACACGAGAGAACTATCCTTATAGAGGTAATGGGAAGAAATGCCGGAGACCTCGCTCTTTATGCTTCTATGGCCGGTGGAGGAGACGGAATACTAATTCCTGAGCAGGACAATCCTATCGAAGTATTAGCTTACCAGATCCAGCAGAGGAGGAGAAGAGGAAAACTTCACGATATTATCTTAGTTGCAGAAGGGGTAGGATCAGCTCATACTGTTGCAGAAGAATTAAAGAAAAAAATACATACTGATGTAAGAATCGTAGTGCTCGGTCACGTACAAAGAGGTGGTACTCCATCAGGTTTTGACAGAGTACTGGGTACAAAAATGGGTGCTAAAGCAGTACAACTGCTCCTAGAAGAAAAGGGATGTCTAATGGTCGGTATAGAAGGTAGTCAGATAGTTACTCATCCTATCGAGTACGCTTGGGAAGGCACAAGAAGAGACCATATGGAAGACTATGAATTGGCTCAGATCTTATCAAAATAAAACTAATATAATTTCTAGACAGAGATTCCTTTGGAGTCTCTGTTTTTTTTATCAATTGGTGTATTAAAAAACAAACAAAATCAAAAATATAAGTGTACACTTTTGAATTGATTAGTTATTCTGATTTAGATGTCTAAGGATCTGAAAGCATTAAAAAATATCCAAAAAGAACTTGAATTTTAAATATCTGTATAGTATACTCTATTCGAAGATGAGTGACGAAAACAATGTTGTACACAGCACTATAGTGTACATTTAAAGAGGTGTTGAAATTTGGAATATACAGAAAGACAAAAGAAAATAATAGATATTGTTAAAAAAAGAGGTCCCATTACAGGTGATGAAATCGGAAAAATATTAGAACTCACCAGAGGTGCCTTGAGAACAGACTTTTCTATTTTAACTAAAAATAAAATTCTTAATTCCAAGCCTAGAAAAGGCTATACATACCTGGGTGAGGGGAATACAAGCGGCAGCAAACTCGGAGATAAACAGGTAAAAACCTATATGGGTGTCCCTAGTGTACTTACTGAAGAGGCTACAGTTTACGAAGCTATCGTATCACTTTTTCTAAAGGATACAGGAAGCTTGCTGATAGTAAAAGACGGATATCTTTCAGGTATAGTATCTAGAAAAGACCTTTTGAAACATGTAATGGGTGGCAAAGAAAATCACAAATCTCCAATTGGTATGATTATGACGAGAATGCCAAATATTATAGTATGCTCTCCCACCGATAGCATACACTCTGTTGCAGAAAAAATGGTCGAGCATGAGATAGATTCCATTCCTGTGGTAGAGGAAAATATTCAGGATAAGAAAACAAGGTACAAGGTTCTCGGGAAAATATCAAAAACAACTATAACAAGAATATTTGTAGACGAATTCAAAAAAAAATAGAGGTGGTTAAACTTTGGAGAAATTTACTATACACGTTTTTTCAGACTCTTACGGAGAATCAGGAGAGCAAGTTTCAAAATGTGCTCTCTCTCAATTTGGGTTTGGAGAATATGACATTGTAAGACATTCACATATAAACAGCCTTGAAAAATTGAACCAAGAATTAAAAATAGTAGACGGAGCCGAAAACATTCTGGTAGTTCACACCATGATCAATTTAGATCATGTAGAGGTGCTCAGCAGCTTTTGTAAAGATAGAAATTTCAAAAATATAGATCTGCTGAACCCACTGGTAAGTGCAATAGAATCATACACCAAAAGGGCCCCCAGAAGAGAATCTGGAATATACAAAAAACTCGATGAAAAATATTTCCGTAGAATAGAGGCCATAGAATTTGCAGTAAAATATGACGATGGTAAGGATGCCAGAGGAATATATGAGGCTGACCTCATACTCCTTGGTATATCTAGAACTTCTAAGACACCACTTAGTATCTACCTTGGAAATAAAAAACATATCAAAGTAATAAATATTCCACTGGTTCCTGAGATGGAAGTTCCAAAGGATATATTCAAGGTTCCTAAGAAAAAAATTATAGGTCTTACCAATTCAATTGAAGTTTTAAATAAAATTCGGGAAGAAAGACTTAAAACAATAGGATTTAAAGAGGGATCGGCATACTCTTCAATGGGAAGAATCATCGAAGAGATGGATTACGCAGAAAATATAATGAAGAGAATAGGCTGTGCTGTTGTAGATGTGTCACAAAAAGCAATAGAGGAAACTTCTGAGATCATAATAAACATAATGAAGGAAAATGGATTTAAAATAATTTATTAAAAATATATTAGGAGGTATTAGTATGTCACAAAAAAAAATTGTAATAAAATACAAGGAAACTGCCCTTAAAAGAAGAAGAAAAATAATAAAAAACAGTAAGTAAGATTTTTTACTGATTTTCTGTTACTATCTTTTATTCCAAGGGGGAGTTTGGTATTATGTCAAAATTAGTATATGCATTTGAAGAAGGTAGCAAGGAACTTAAAAATTTACTCGGAGGAAAGGGAGCAAACCTCTCAGAAATGACAAACATAGGTTTGCCTGTTCCTCCTGGGTTTACATTATCCACTGAGGCGTGCAACGAATACTACAGAAAAGGTAAAATACTCTGGGATGATTTAAAGCGTGAAATAGAAGACAACATGAAAAAATTAGAAACAAAAACGGGTAAAAAATTTGGTTCTGAAAAAAATCCACTTTTAGTTTCAGTAAGATCTGGAGCGGCAATATCTATGCCGGGAATGATGGATACCGTTCTTAATCTCGGACTAAACGACATCACTGCTGAAGCAATAGCCAAAGAAACAGGAAACGAAAGATTTACGTGGGACTCATACAGAAGATTTATACAGATGTTTTCAGATGTAGTTATGGAAATCCCTAAATATAAGTTCGAAATAGCCATAGATGAGTTAAAGGAGAGTAAGGGTTATAATCTTGATGTGGATATGACCGCTCAAGACCTAAAAGATCTTGTAAGCCGTTTTAAAAGTATATACATAAAAGAGATAGGAAAGGATTTCCCTGAGGATCCTTTTGAGCAGCTTCTGCAGACTATTCTTGCTGTTTTTGATTCTTGGAACAACCCGAGAGCTATTGTATACAGGGAATTAAATGATATCCCGGGAAATATTGGTACCGGAGTTAATGTCCAGAGTATGGTCTTTGGAAACATGGGTGAAAATTCGGGAACGGGAGTTGCCTTTACCAGAGATCCTGCAACAGGTGAAAATGTTGTCTATGGTGAATATCTTATGAATGCCCAGGGAGAGGATGTAGTAGCGGGTATAAGAACCCCACACAAAATTGAGAGATTAAAAGATGACCTACCGGAAGTTTATACAGAATTTTTAAGAATATGCTCACTTTTGGAAAATCATTACAAAAATATGCAGGATATAGAATTTACAATTGAAAAAGGTAAACTTTATATTCTACAGACAAGAAACGGAAAAAGAACTTCCACTGCCGCAGTACAGATAGCTGTGGATATGGTAGAAGAGGGACTACTCACCAAAGAAGAAGCTATACTTAGAGTAGACCCCCAAAGTATCAGCCAGATGCTTCACAAGGCTTTCCGTGAAGAAAGTCTCGCTAATGCAAGACCAATCGCAGAGGGGCTTCCTGCTTCTCCAGGAGCTGCCAGCGGAAAAGTTTTCTTTAGCTCTGAATCAATAAAGCTAAACAAAGGTGGTATCCTGGTGAGACTAGAAACATCCCCTGAGGATATTGAAGGTATGCACGGTTCTGAGGGGATACTAACTGTACGCGGGGGTATGACTTCCCATGCTGCAGTGGTAGCGAGAGGTATGGGTAAATGCTGTGTAAGCGGATGTAGTAACATAAAAATAAACGAAGAGAATAAAGAGATGATCGTCGGAGACGTAGTTGTAAAAGAGGGAGAATACATCTCCCTAGACGGAACTACCGGAAAAGTCTATCTGGGAAGTATCGAAAAAGAGGAAGCAACTCTAGGTGGAAGCTTTAAAAAGTTTATGGAGTGGGCTGATGAAATTAGAGTTATGGGAGTCAGAACAAATGCCGACACCCCTGAAGATTCGGAAGTCGCCGTAAAATTTGGAGCTGAAGGAATAGGCCTTTGCAGAACAGAGCATATGTTCTTTGAGGAAAAGAAAATATGGCCTATGAGAGAGATGATTGTGGCAAAAACAACTTATGAAAGAGAGAGAGCCCTTGATAAGCTACTCCCCCTTCAAAAAGAAGATTTTGTGAAGATTTTTAGAGTTATGGGAAGTAAACCTGTAACTGTAAGACTCTTAGATCCACCTCTGCACGAATTCCTTCCTAATAAAGATGATGAAATAAAAAGACTTGCCGATGATATGAATTTGGATTTTGATGAGTTGAAACAAAGAGTCTCCTCGCTGCATGAATTTAACCCTATGCTTGGACACAGAGGCTGCAGGTTAGCTATTACTTATCCTGAGATATATGAGATGCAGGCAAAAGCTATCATCGGGGCTGCTATACAGGTAAGAGATGAAGGGATAGAAGTTGATCCTGAAATCATGATTCCTCTTGTAGGAGAAGTAAATGAGCTAAAATATGTAAAAAGTAAAGTAGTAGCAGCCATTGATAAACTCTTTGAAGAGCTTGGTGAAAGCATAAAATATAAATTAGGAACAATGATTGAAGTTCCTAGAGCGTGTCTGACTTCTGACGAAATTGCAGAAGAAGCTGACTTCTTCAGTTTTGGTACAAATGACCTTACCCAGATAACTTTTGGATTTTCCAGAGATGACTCTCCTAAATTCTTAGGAGAATACAAGACAAAAGAGATCCTTCCTAGAGATCCATTTGAAAGTGTCGATATAAAGGGTGTAGGAAAACTTATAAAGATGAGTATAGAGCTCGGAAAAAGTGTCAAAAAAGATATTAAGCTAGGAGTTTGCGGTGAACACGGAGGAGATCCTAAGAGTATCGAATTTTTCCACTCTGTAGGTTTAAACTACGTTTCATGCTCACCTTACAGGGTTCCTGTAGCTAGACTAGCAGCAGCTCAGGCAGAATTAAAAAACAGAAAAAAATAGTATCTTAAAAATAGCCGGTAAACGGCTATTTTTTTTTATTAATTTTATACGACATAAAAGAAGCACATAAAAAAAAGAGTATAAGTATAGTGAATACAAAAAAAGATATAGAAAAGGGGGAATTGTCTTGAAAGAAGTCAGGCTGGGAATCCTTGGTTTCGGAGCTATAGGTAAGTCACTGGTAAATATAATACAGGAAAACCATACACGAATAATGAAAGAATACGGGATAGACCTTATAATAAAGCGGGTTTACAGTGAGGAAAAAGAAATTTCAAAAGAATACAAATCAGAAGGACTTTATATAACAAATAATATAGAAGAGGTTATTTTCGGAGAAAGGGTAGACATTGTCTGTGAGGCACTAGAGGGAAAAGAACCTGAATTTGTCAGTAAACATATCATAAGAACTCTCAAGGGAAAAAGATCTATGATCATCTCTAGCAGCAGGGCTCTGGCAGCAGATATAAAAGAGGTAATAAAGGCCATGTCTGACAATAAGGTAGATATAAAGTATGATGCCTGCGTGGGAGGGGGCATTCCAGTGGCAAAGGTTTTAGAGACAGCTTTTGCTGGAGATAAAATAATAGGTATAGGGGGGATTTTCAGTAAAGTAAAAACTAGCCTCTACTCCACCATAGAAAATGAAAAAAATATCCCCTTCTTAGATTATGAAACTATGAGCCAACTTGTAATACTTGCTCTTTACGGTATGAACACTGTTATAGATTTAAAAAATATGAAAATAGACCCTATTACTATTCCTGACGGAACAGATATCACGGGGTGCAAACAACTGGGATATGCCATTAAAGACATGGCGATTTTAAATAAAAGCAATAATGGACTATTTTACTATACCGGATCTGTGGCAGTCAAAACTAAGGATATTTTGGCAAACATATCACCAAAGGACTGTTTAATTTTTTTAGAGGGTGAAAGATATGGAAGACTAGAATTTCTAAGTCAAAATATGGGAAAAATTCAAATGGCTTTAGCCATGTTTGACGATCTGATAAACTTACTGACACTGAAAAGAAAAAAAAACCCTGTAAAAATAAATATTAATGAGATGCCTCCCCAAAAGAAACTCGATGGCAAATATATATTCAGCATTCCCTGGTATGACGGAGTAAGTGAGTTTATAACGGCAATTTCTTTAGAGGATAATATTCCAGTATCAAATATCTTTAAATTAGAGGAAAGACTATTTTTAGAAACTAAAGAAATCCCTTGGACCACAAAAGAAGAATTTGCAAGACACCTCATGGAAGAAGGAGTTCAAATAAAAAGCACAATTCCTGTATTTTCTTAATGTTGAATTTTAACCGCCACTCCTGTATAATGTAAGAAATTATATTTTAGGAGGATCTTATGATAATAGCGTTAGGAGCAGACCACGGAGGATTTCAGCTTAAGGAAAAGATAAAAGAACATCTGATTGAAAAAGGACACGAGATACTAGACCTAGGGGCTCACTCAAAAGAGTCGGTGGATTATCCAGAATTTGGAAGAGCAGTAGGAGAGGCAGTTCTTGATAAAAAAGCAGAGTGCGGAATCATAGTATGTGGTACTGGAATAGGAATATCTATAGCAGCCAACAGAATTAAGGGTGTCAGAGCGGCTCTATGCACAGATACTACAATGGCAAGGCTCACAAGACAGCACAATGATGCCAATGTCCTCGCCCTAGGAGCAAGAATAATCGGAGATGTACTGGCACTGGATATAGTGGATACTTTCCTTTCTACAGAATTTGAAGGTGGAAGACATGCAGTCAGAATAGGTAAAATTGAAGAAAAAACTTGTAAATGCGGATGTAATCATTAATAACAGGAGGAAGATCAATGGCTACAATTTTTACAAAGATAATCAATAGGGAGATACCTGCAGATATAGTATATGAAGATGAAAACCTCATTGCTTTTAAAGACATTAACCCCCAGGCCCCTATACACATCCTGGTAGTGACAAAAAAAGAGATTCCCACTATAAATGATATAAGCCCTGAAGACCGTGTCCTAATAGGCGAGGCATACATTGCCTTATCCAAGATAGCGAAAGACCTAGGAGTGGCTGAGAATGGATATAGAGTGATTACAAACTGCAACAGCTATGGAGGGCAGGAGGTTTTTCACCTTCATTTTCATCTTCTGGCAGGAAAGCCTTTAGGACCAATGTTAAGTTTATAAAAGAGCATCATTGAGTAATTAAGAAAAAGAGTCAAAACACAAAACATTTAAATTATTCTGCAAGGGGGCCTGAAAATCAAGCCCTCTTTTTATTGTTTACTATCATGTTATGTAACTTTATCCCCTGTTATATTTTTCGTATAAAATGAATCATAGAATTTTTAAACTTATATTTTCTGCAAAATTGACACTAGATAAGATATCCCAAGTAAAGTATATAAATCACTATAAAAGAAAATCCTTCCCATCTCTCGATCTTTCTTCCCTTTCCTGAAAATACAAATAAAAACAAGAGCAGATTTAAAAATATGTTTAAAGCTATGTCCAAATTCACTCCGCCCAGTAACGGTATGGGATAGATGATAGAGGATATCCCCAGAACAAACAGTATATTAAAAATATTCGATCCCACGACATTACCTATAGCTATGTCCACATTATTTTTTAGGGCTGCCGAGATGGAGGTTGCCAGTTCTGGCAGAGAAGTTCCTATAGATACTATTGTAAGGCCTATTATCCTTTCTGATATACCCACGGATTTTGCAAACTTGACTGCAAACATCACGATGACCTTCCCGCCTATGACAAGCATAATAAAACCCAGTATTGTGAGAACCGAAGATTTTAAAACAGTGTATTCTTTTATTTCTATCTCCTCTTCAAACTTTCCAGATTTGATCATGGAAAGTGTATAAGACAAAAATATTATAAAAAAAGATATAAGCACCATACCGTCTATTCTTGAAAGTTCTGAAAGTTTATTTTTGTCTATCGTCACATCGTTAATCATTATAAATACTAAAACAACTGCCAATAAAGCCATGGGTATCTCTTTCCAAGTGGTGTTTGTCTTTACATTGAGGTTTTTTAAAACAGAGGTCACCCCTAATATCACAGCAATATTAAATATGTTACTTCCTATGATATTTCCCATGGTTATATCACTGGTCTTTTGCAAAGAGCTAAATACATTCACAATCAACTCTGGAGCTGAGGTACCAAATGCCACTACTGTAAGACCAATAACAATATTGGGTATGTTAAACTTTTTGGCTAGAGAAGAAGAACCGTCTATAAGGAAATTTGCACCGTAAATCAATGGAATAAAACCGATCAATAATAATATTAGATTTGACATTTCCTAACCCCCTATACAATACTATGATTGGATCTTTTTTAAGTAAAAGTAGTATTGTTGTTTCTTTCCTTACATTCTTTCATTTTTTTCATACCCTTTATAAATTTTCTTTCTTTGTACATTTTTTCTTTGTAGCTTTTTTTCTCTAATTTAGTTTTTTACTTTTGATATCATCCTCTCCTTTAAAAACATGACCTCTATTACCTCTAGACTTCAGTAATTATATATCAAATACAAAAAAACACAAGAGAGAAAATTCTTGCGTTCTTTTGTCATGAAAATTCAATTTTCTTTAGTAGATTCAACAAATCTTAAAAGCTTAGCTTTCTATTCTAACTTCCATAACTTGGATCTCTATTTATCTTAAAATTTTAATCCAAAACAAATTTGTCAACCCCGGTTTATATTTCCCCTAAATCTCCGGTTGCTTAATAGGTACTTTTTAATAATTCCATTAATTGATTGTTAATATATATGACTTCTTTACCAATCTTGTCTGCTGATAAAATTCCTAATTCTTCAAGAGATTTCAAATATTTTGGGGTGAAATCCAAGAGTGTTGCATTTAATTTGACAATCTAGGTTTGAAAATAAATTCAACTTAAAATTTATATTCAAATCCACCCTCTATACTCAGTTCCTGATCTCCATTAAAATCATTTCTACACCTAAGGCCTGGCATACACCTTGCCATCACCACTTAACCTTAATATTCTATCGATTAATTGTTTTTTAATATATAATGAAATTTTCTGCCAACTTTCTTCTTGGAAAAAATCTCCATTTCTACCAGATCATTTAAATCCTTCCTAGCTGTTTCTTGAGAAACCTTATTTAATTTAATATAAAAAGCAGTATCAATAAAACTTTTATCAAATTTAATAACTTTATCTATTAATTTTTCCTGGCGTTCATTGATTGATAAACCTCTATGCTCAATCTCACTGTAGATAACTTTTTTCAAATATTGTTTTTTAAAATCACCAGTAACTTTTTTTATGCTATCCAAAATCATTTTTGTATAAAAAAGAGCAAAATAGGTGACATCACTTTCATAATCCTCAGAATTTTTTATTGCTTTATAATAGCTGCCTCTTGCATCGGAAATTATATTAGATATTGAGAAATATTTAAAAAAATCATATCCATTTTGTAAAAGATACATATAAGTTAAAGCACGTGCAGTTCGGCCATTCCCATCATAAAAAGGATGGACATATACAAAATAATAGTGAAAAATAACAGCTTTTAAAATAGGATGAATTCTCTCATCATCATCCTTACTCATAAATTCAAACAAAGAATCCATCATTTCTTGAACTTTTTCAGCTTCTGGAGGCACATATATCACTGCCTCTAAATTTCTTACTTCATTTTGATCCAGTCGATATTTAGCAACAATTTCATCTTTGTCTAAAGTTTCATTTGTTACTATATTATATATTTTTAAAAGAACTTCTTCTGAAATGGGTTCTCCAATATTTCCTAGGATATAAAATAATGCCTGATAATTGTTAAATACCATTTTTTCATCTTTGTTTTTAGGTTTCACCCCATTTTCGATCATTTGTTTTGTACGCTTTTTAGTAGTATGGGCACCCTCTATTATACTTGAATAAAAGGCTTCATCTGTTTGAGCTTCAATAACTACATTTCTTTTAACTTCTTCATCTAATTCTTCAAAAATATTTTTTTTAGCTAAATCATCAATTAAAGCTATTCTTTCTCTCAGTTCTTTTGACAAAAATACAAAAATATTTTTACCCTTTTGATCAATTAAAGGTAATTCAAGCGCCTCTTGTTTTCGATATTCCATTAATTCATTCCATTTTATTTCTAGTTCTTCCCCTGGTTTCAAGCGATATAATAGATCTGTTTTATTCATATAATTTGGTGAATTGTATTTTTCCATAACTATCGCCTCCTAATTAACTTTAAATATTATACTTATTTATTACTAGTTTTCTACTAATTTAATTCTAATTATAAACTTATTTTAATAAGTATTCTATATACATACATAAAAAAAGTCAACCAAAAGATAAAGATCCAAATCAAATGTTTTTTAAATTTAAAAAATCAGAGTTTAAAACCCTGATTTTCTAATAGTTTAAAGTCTATACTCAATTCCTGATCTCCATTAAAATCATTTCTACACCTAAGGGCTAGCATACATCTAAGGATGCTGACTTAACCACAAACATTAAACTACATTTATCCATAAAGTTATTACTTACAAATGCATAAGTGATATATAAAAAATAAATTTTAATAAATTTCAAAACTCAGCTTTCTTTTATAAGTCGGGTCCCCATTTATCTTAAAATTTTGATCTAGTACAAATTGTCTATACTCAACAGCAATCTCAGATATTTCTATTAATTCCTCATCTGTTAATGCACCATTTGGATAAATCAACTTTATTAATCCATTCATTATTTTTTCTAAAGAATCCTTATCTCTCACAGATGCACCATCAAAATGGACTTTATTTATAATATATGAATAACTTTTTCGTCTGATCTTATGTAATATTTCACTAAAATAATCAGCAGCAAATCCATAATTCTTTGTAAAAGCTATTCTCGGGTCTTTTATACTCTCTAATTCCCATCCTGGCACTATCCCAGCAAGCCTATCTAGGAATGCTGTGTGAGTATTGCTTTCATGCAGGAGACTGGATAACAAGTTGTCTGGATCAAAATCTCCAGAGGGAAGATTTCCAACCATCATTACACCGCATTCACTCGTCTTTTCTACTCCACCCCTATCAAACTTGCCAGAGGATAGATACTGGTATAATTTATTAGTTATATCGTCTCCTAATCCTCTGTTCTTAACCTTGTCAATTTCATCAAAGAGGAGGACATCATACTGTACCAAAAGACCATCTTGCTTTGTATTTAAATTATAAAAAAATTGAGCCCCAGTAACCTGACTTCCTGATATAACTCTTGAATAGGAGGATATATTTTCATAGGCATATGTCTTCCCTGTGCCGGGTCTCCCAAACTCCATCATAAAAAGATTATTTTCAACCATAGGTAATAATCTAGATAGAAGCACAATTTTTTCTCTACGACTGTAATTAGTAAAATTTAAACCTACGGTGCTTATCATTGTATTCATCCATTCTTCTGTAGTAAATTCATTTCTCGCTTCTACAAATTCATTTATATCTATATCTGATAATTGAAATGGTTTAAACTGAGATAAAATTATTTGACCGTATTCATCATCATAGGAGATCTCACCCATCCCCCACAGTCCATCTATCATAAGTCGTGGGTGTTCTTCAAGCAACATGGGAACCACTTCAGCATCAGAAATCCCCATGCTTGGTATTTCCATCTGATTACTTGGCCTATTTTTTTTCAAGTTTATTTTTACCTTGAATTTATCAATTAGTTTTAGGTTTGTATCGCTTCGTAATCTGAACTTGGCCTTTTCTTTTTCTCTTGCCTCTATTCTGTGATTGGCAATATATGAATGCATGTCCTTGAGTCCTTCATCTTCTATCTCTTCTTCACAGAAAAATCCCAAAAGGTATTCTGATACATACCTTGGAAGACTTTGGACCTCATTGTTTAGAGCCTTGCATTTGTCCACAACAGCACTGCCAAAATTATCTTTCAATTTGCTTTCCCAAATTTCCATTTTACCCCCTATAGCAGACTTCTACTCTTTTTCAGCTTTTGATTTAGTTTTTTCTTTTTATTTTCCTCTACAACAATATTAATTGTTTGTTTTATCTCCTTTACTTCACCTTCAAACTCAAAATTTATAGACAAGATATCTGCTATCTCTCCTGTCCTTCCATTTATATTTAGAGGAATGTCGATCTCTTTATTCCCCTCTATACTCTCATATTTGTACTCATCGCTATTATAAAGTAGTTTGACACAAACATTCTTCAGAAAATTCTCATTTCTCAATAGGATTTTTATATCACTGATTTTACCCTCTTCCACAGTGTTTTTTATTGTCTCTATTGCCACCTCTATATACTCTTTTTTATTACGAGCAAGTATTGCAAATGGTATCATTACTTCCTCTAGAGATACACCGCCATGATTATACTCTCCTGTATTATATGGGTAATATCCATACTTATATATTAAATAGCAATAGACTTCTCTCTTCCCATCAGTTTCTTTCAGATAATATTTTTTTAGATTCTCCCTATCGATTAGATAATAAAGACCATCTTTAGAGAATTTCTCCATGAGATTATTATAGAGCTTTTCATCAAAATATTCTCCGCTTATTCTCATGTATCTTCCATGGTTATCTATAGTTAGATTTTTTTCATTTAGATATTCTCTAAAATCTATACTTTTAAGATCTTCTTCAAAGAGATGTAGAGATCCATGATCAGTTCCTATGACCACAGTCATGTTTTCATTTTCTATATAGTCCAAAATTTTACTTAATTTGTGATCCAAGGCCCCTAGTAAAAACTCATCATCTAGCTCGCTATAATCATGAAACATCTTATCTATTTCTGTTATCTCATATATAAATATATTCCCATCTTTCTCAAGTTCCTCAATGTTTTGTATATGTTTTGTCGTAAACCCATCAAAATTATTATCAAAACAAGTTTGATTATACACATCTATCTGGTTATATTTTTTCCCACTGAACAATATTTTCTTACAGTATTCAGTCACTGTCGGAACAAAGCTCAAACACAAATCCTCATTTTGTAAATAATACTGCTTTTCAATAAACTTGTTTTCATATCTTTTCCAGATATCGTATCTCATACAGTCAATAAAAATAAAAAGAATTTTATCTCCTCTATAGACATATTTCTTTATCTCTTCTAATCTATAATCCAGTCCCTGCCTCTTCTCTGAGCTCATAAGGGAATTGTAGTTTTCCATAAAGAAGTTTCCGAATGCTTTATTTATATCCTTCCACTTGTCTTTGGTGTATCTTTTTATATTTTCCAACTTTACCTCATATCTTTTCTCACATTTTTTTATTAGGTTTAATATATTGTCTTTACTCAAGTCATTTTTAAGATAAATATACTCATTTTTAAAAAACTTTTTCCAGTCGTTTATGTTAGTGTATCCAAAAGAAATACACTCTATTTTTTCTAGTAATTCCAAAAGCTCCTCTACAGGAGTCTCCACTAATTTAAATTTTTCTTTAAATTTTATATAACTTTTTTTCCTCTCAGTAGACTGAAGCTTTTCATCTAACGACATTAAAAAATTTCTAAGGTAAAAATTCTTTTCAAAATCCAGTTCTCCTGAGATATTCTCAATAAACCTACTTTCGTCAAATTCATAATAAATACCAAGTTTATTATAATTTTCCCCTATACTTTTCTCTATATCTCCCAGATCAAATTTATTTTCTCTCTCTATATACTGTTTTTCCAGAACTTTATTTCCCTTAAAAAAATCATATAGTCCCTCTACTTCTTTCCAGGATACCAAGACGTTATAATTGTGTCTTTTATACTTTGAGAAGATATATCCTTCAAGTAGAACATTTCGAAAACTCTCTGATTTTTCATAAAACTTTTTCCTAAGTCCTTGAGGAAGCCATTCTAAAAATTCTCCTCCGAATATAATATCCAGCTCACTTTTTTTATTCCTTATTCTTTTAAATATCTCCAACAAATCAAAAATATTTTTTCTATCTTCAAAGTGATACTTCAGTATGTTTTTTTCCTTAGATAGATTTCCATCATATATTTTTTCTGCTTTTTCATTGTCAAATATAGAATATCTGATTATATCTTCTTCTAAGTAGTGTCCGTCATGGTCAATAATTTTCTCATATACTTTTACATTGGGATGTTCTTCTACATCTAAGAAAAAATCAAACAAGCTCTTTTCTGATACTATTATTTCAAACTCATCTGGTGAGTTTTTATAAGTATCATAGTAGCTTCTTCCCTTTAAATAACTAGGGAGGTCATAGACCTCCACGTACTTATCCTTAGCTTGATAAAATCTCTCTGAACTTTTTACCAGCTTAATAATTTTAATCACCCACTTTTAAGTCAGTTTTATAGATTTATACTCTCTTGCCTTATAATCATTTATGACTTGGTTAAATTTTAAGATAAATTCTTCAAAATCTACATTTTTCTTTCCTATAGACAGCATCTCCTGAACTAGATTCTTTGATAATTCTTCAAAATCTACTGTCTTCACAGATTGGATTTCAATTCCTCCCAAATACTGATTTATTTCATCGCTGGCTGATTCTACAAGTCTACCTATTTCACTTGTTTTTTCAGCATCGCCATTTTGGATATCCCTCAGTGCAAACACCAGTCTTCTGTAGTTTTCACTATGCCCCAGACCATTTCTCAAGTTCTCCATCTCTTCTACATATCTCTCAAATACTCCTAGTATTTGATGCTTGTTCTTTTTAAATTTATCCTCTAACTCTGATACAGCATTTTCCAGTTTTTTCAATTCATCATATTCACAGACGCATTGAATAGTTTCCTCACCCATGACACAGTCACAAATCTCAAATTTTTCTATCTCCAGGAAAAACTCCTTCATGGAAGCTATATTTCCAAAATTAAGGCTTTCCAGACTTTTTATACATTCCACCTTATCTCTTGTAAAAACCAAAAGATCATTCCTCTGTTTGTCATATTCTACATAAAAATTATCATGTTTTTTCTTAAATTCCTCTATATAACTATTCATCAATTTTTGAGTAGCCTCATATAGTCTGTTTAGAAGCTCCATATTCAGAAAGTCTTCAAGATAATCTTTATACCCGTTTTGCTGTATCTTCAGCTCTTCTTTAAAGTCACTGTATTTTTCCAGATCTTTTATTTTATAACCAAGATTGGTTAAATTTTGACGGACTTGAGAAATTTTACTGATTGTATCTTTCTCCATTATACTATTCAAATTCAAAATAAATTTATCAAGTTCATCCAGATTTTCTTTAAAAGTTGCCTTTCTAAATATATCTACAATTTTTTCTACACACTCAAACAGTTCTTCTGCTTTATATTTAAGGGAGATTACTTTCAGTTTGTTTGTGAGAGTCTTCAGTTTCCCCGTATTGATGCCATACGTTGCCAAGGTATGCTCTTGGTCTAAAAGTTTATCATAGATGTCTTTCATCTCTTTTCCTAGAGTCAATGGAACATTAAAATCATTTTTACCGTTAACTTTGACTTTGTTTCCGCTGGTTCTTACACCCTTTATTTTATTAAAAGATACCCACACTGCCTTCAATTGCTCTGTTATATCTACCACTGTATTTTTTTTCAATTGATATTCATCTGACTTTTCACTGAGTAGTTTTATATTGTTACTATCTAGTGACAGCGGTCTTCCTGTTTTAATATTTTCTATATAGGTTCTTCCCAGTTTGTTTGATATAAAGAAATACAAATCTACAAGCTGAGTACTAAGTCCGTAAGGAGCATTTGTTAAAGTCTTATATTTTTCTTCTAACGACAGACTATTCTCAGTGGCCTCTACTATATCCATAATCTCCTTAGATAAAATACTTATCTCACCTCTAGGAGATTGAAATTCCACCTTTTCAGTATTTACATGTTCTGTTATTTTTACTAAATCTAGTGGCTTCAGGGTAGCATAGATATTTTTTGCCTCTTCTGATGTCTTATCCTTTTTCGTTATTTCTGTACTTCCACCATCTAAAAACAATTTTATAAGTTTATTTAGTGGATTTCTGCTGTTAAAATTTTCTACCTTTATCTCATGAGGAAACTTTTTATAATGCGAATATAGTATCTCCTTATAAAGTGCCTTATCCTGTCTCAGATCAATTCTTCTTTTCCCCTCAGAAAATATAAATGTGAAATTTTTCAAGTTACAAAATTTTCTTAGATACTTGTTTCTTATCTTGTCTTCGAGCTTTCTTCTTCTGCTTACCACTATTCTTTTTAATTCGTCATCCTTTGCTATTCTCTCATCCCTTTCCACTTTGAGAAGTGCCCCGTACTCTTTCAAAGCATCTCCATCAAAGACAATATCCTTAGGTATAGCTAGGCAAATATTTCTATCAAGTGATTTCATTTTCTCAAGATATTCACTAGCTAAATTTTCCTCATCATAGTTTTCCTCAAATCTTGGAATTATAAATATTATTTTCCCGTCTTTATCTGTAGAAAAATTGGATTCAAATTTTATCTTTCTCAACTCTTCTAGCGAATAAATACTTCCCTCTAAGGCCCTGTCCATTGGGTAAAGCCCCATGTTGTATTTTAAATTGTAGCTGTTTTTTATGAATATCCTGTCCTGAGATTTATACAGAATTTTGTCTCTCATCATGTTGGGATTAATGTTTTCTTTTTCTTTTCTAACCAAGCTATCTATATCAATTCCACTGTTATTTACCGAAAGTCTGTACTTATTATTATTTTTTATTATATTTATATGGTCATCAGAAACCAGAGGATTCATCTTTTTCTCTACTTCCTCTTCACTCTCCATTAGATACATATGCATTAGATTTTTGGCTGATAACTCTGTTATTGCACCTGAAACAGTAAGAGAACTAGAGTAAGCTACAGCCAAAGCCTTGGAAAAATCCACCAGATTTTTATCTTCTTTTACATAATTTCGTACCTGGTTTAGTGTTTCATACAGCTTTCTTTTTTTATCCTCTATATCCCCTTCAAAATAGTCATACAAATCAGAAACTGTAACAAGGTTTAATTTCCCGTCCTTTATCACCTCTTGATTAAAATATTCATTTCTCACTTTTTTCTCAAAAAAACCGAAAGCAGTTCTTACTCCCTGAGCATATAGTTTTGTCATAGGTTCCAGATACATTATAGTGGCAGGATGTAACGGATAAAAATCCTCCATACTTCTCCCATACTCCTCTTCAAGTTCCTCAAACATTTCTCTGTATTCTTCCTTGTATTTAGAAAATCCAGATTTATTCAGACTCAGAGTGTTCTTTAATAACTCCTCCTCTTGCCCGTATGTCAGCTGATGTACCCTAAACCTTCCCAGTACCTTATCTAGCTCTTCTTTCTTGGATACTCCTGCATTTCCTATCATCTCTGTCAGGTCTTTATGAGTAGAGCCGATAAAAGATATCTCTACATTGGAGCTGTGAACACTTAGTTGAGCCAGGTTCTGTATCTGACCCAAATCTTTGTTTATCCTTCTGTCCTCTATAGAAGTGGTGAGATACGCTGAAAACTCGTCAAACACAATAACCATCTCTTTGTATCCCTTTGATTTTAATATTTCACTAACATCTTTTAAAAAGTCTTCCAGTTTATCCAGTTCTATTTTAGGTGTGAATCCCGTGGTTTCCTTTATTACAGCCTCAGATTTTATGATCCCATCCTTTCTGTAGTTAGAGAGGCTAGCTATTATATCGTCCTTACTGTAACCATATTTTGATAATATTTCATCCATCCTATTTCTGTTTCTGTCGTATACCTCTTGAAACATACTCAGTGTCTTCTTATATACACTGCTTATGTTTACCTCTCCAAACTCCTTTTCAAGAGCATTTATTACCTCTGATTGTATTATATCTTTAAACTCTTTCTCGTTTTCGTTTTCTCCGTTTATTCTGACTAAAAAATACTTTTTATTTTCTCTTATATGCTTTAGTTGATATTGAAGTTCAGGATATTCAGAAAATCTTTCTATAATTTTATTGGCCAAAGATGTATTCTTCATCTCCAGCACTACATTGAGCATCAGCAAAAAATAAGATTTTCCTGTTCCATATTGCCCTGATAATATGTGCGACCTTTTGGTCACTGTTAGGTCTATATCCCCACCTAGTTTTTCTCTTCTGCCTTCACTTCGTGTTAGTGTGATACTTTCCAGCATATTTACAAATATTTCCGCCAGATTTTCTGTCATTATATAATTTGATAACAATCTCTCCTGCTCATTTATATTACCTGCCCAACTCAGATTAATGACCGGGTCAAAGCTTTTTAAACTTACCAGCTCTCTGATATTCATAGATTCCCCCATCTTATTATATTATTTTTAGGTAATTTACTTTTTCCCAGATGCTTCTCCATCATCATCTTTCTTATATCTGATAGTACATACACTACCTTTCCCCTATACCCTTGTCTGCACATTACATTAAAGAACCTCTCCAAGTACCGTCCCTCTCTGTCCTGGTTATACAAAATATTCTGTATTACTTCCAGATTGTCTATGACAGTAATCCCAGATTCCAAACCTACAGCCTCTTCTATATATTTAAAAAACTCCCCTATATCAAAAACTCTGAGGCTCATTTTTGTTTTTTCAAAAAAATGTTCTGCCTTCTCATTAAAATCCAGATATTTGTATTCCCCGTCCTTCTCTCTGAAATGAACACTTTTTCCGCTGCCTACATCTCCCATCACTACATACGACCTTACTCTAGATGAGTCATTTTTTATGATATCCATCATCTTATCCATCTGCATCCCTCGATTATAAGTTTTTTTATCTAGGCCTCTTTTACCATCATATCCAGTATATCTTCCTTTGTATACTTGTCGATGATTCTTACCTGATTAAGACCGGCTCCCTTTTCGATAGTTATGAGGCCCAGAGCCTTTATCTCCTCTAGTATCTCTTCCACCGCATCTTTATCCATGAGAAACATCCTGCCTAGGTTATATTTGTCATGGGCGATGTTATCTATTCCCATAGATGCCCTGCCATCTTCCCATATATCATATAGGATATATGCTCCTACTAAAGGTTCCACCCAGTAAGAATGAGCCTCATAAATATCGTCCTTTGAATTTGAATCTGCCTTTTCTATAATCCCCATCTTCCCGAAACCTGACTGGGTATCTGCAAGGGAGGATAAAGCTTGTTTATTCATTCTTTCCCAATCTTTACTGATAATACTATCTGGTTTATATTTTTCTGAATTTTTTAATATTATATTTATTTCAAGTTCAAGTTCATTATTTAAAATTAAATAATCATAAATAACACCATTAATTAGGTTTGAGTATATGTAATGTCCACCTATTTCAGGATTTTTTACCATATTGTAATAAACAATTGGTTCAATAAAATCATCATTTGATTTCATATCCTTTATTTTTTTTCCAAATAATGTTATTTCTTTATTCTGGATGACGTCAGATATTTCTAAATATTGAAATATTGCATCTAATTTAGGAATACCAATTCCCAATTCCATAGACAAATCTAATTTCGTTTTTTTCAATAAATCTTTACTTTCAACAAATAAATCTATGTAATTAATTTCGAAACCAAATTTTTGTTGATAATAAATCATTTTTTTCCCCCCAGTATTTTTTGCAGAACGAGTTAAAAATAACTCAACTTCTTGTTTTATTAAATTAATGTATTTATTTGGCAATACATCTGACTCTAAATAAGAAATTAATTCTTTATTTATATAAAATTCATTCTTTAATTTGGAAAAACCAAATAATGAACCTTTTGTATCGACATACAATGCACCAAACATATATTTCTTTAAAAATATTTCTATATCCTTTTTAATAATTTTTAATTCATCATTGCTTAAATTATCCATCTTTTTATAGTCTTTTGATTCAATAATTTGTAAAAGTTTGCTATCTCTTAGTTCATCAGGATAACTAGTATTTTTTTCAGTAAAATATTCCCAGTATATTTCAATAAATTTATTAGTAACTTCCTTTAACGTCAGTCGATTTAATCCGTTTAAAGAAATTTTAATTATAGTTATAAATAAAAAAAATTTATAACTGTTTCTCTTTTTCGAAGAAAATATGCATTCTAACAACTCATCAAAAAATTCCTCATTAATAGAAGCCTCTTTTAAAATTCCTTCTCCTAAATTAAATCCCGCCATATATTGTTTACTCCTTTAAAAAAACTTCTAATAATATCTTTCTTTTTTCTTCCTCGCTTATACTCATTGCCATATTCTTCATGGCTGATTCTAGCTTAGACCTGAGCATCTTCCCCAGCATACTTTCTTCCACACTCATATCCACTAAAAACTCGTTTTTACCATAAGTTATAGAGATTATCTCCTCAGATGATTTTTTACCTGCAACTAAATTTTTGCTCATCTCGTTCTTGAAGTTTTCCTTAAACTCCTCTATATCTTTTTCACTTCTCCAGTTTTCATAAGAAAACCCCTTTATTTTTTCCGTTATTTTCAAGAGAATCTCATTTTCAGCATATCCTTCCAATCCCAGGATATATCCTTCCAATGCATTGATTTTATCTCTCTTTTTTATAGCCTCTATACTATCATGGAGTCTTGTCGCACCTGTCCCCAGGGTATCACCTATGAACTGACATAGCTCTTCTGTGAAAATACTTCTGTACTTTTCTATATTTTGCAGATCATTTTCCAGTGCCGCTATTACCTCTGTCAGCTCAGTTTTTATATATATCTTAGGGAGGTCTCTCAGTAAAAATTCTCTGGCGTTGTTCAAACTAAATATTCCGCTAAAAAGTTTATTTAGTTTCTTATGCTCCTTCATAAATATGCCGCTCACATATCTTGGCATAGAAATCACATAATTCTTTATTCCTGCCAGGACTCTGTTGGCCGTTTTATCTCTGTTTTTAGGAAGATACAGGGAAAACATCTCCGCTAACTCCTCTATATACTCTTTTTCCTTCTCTCCCATAAAGTAATAACTCATCTGATAATTTTTAGGGTTTTTTTCCAGCTCTTCCAGTATCTTCATATCTAGCTCTATTTCGCTGTTGGTCCCTTTATGAATTATACTTATATATTGATAATTTTTTACAAAGATGATTCCCATTAAAAAAGTAAAAATACCCCTTCTAACCCCGTATTTCCCCTTGTTTGAGCAATAGATTTCATACAGCTTTTCCATCTCTGTCTTATTACTTTTTATATCTTTCATTATTTCTTCATAAAGATTACTATAGACAGATCCATCTATATTCATTTCTCCGTTTTTATATAGACCGCTATTTTTCAGAAGTATCCTAGCCACTGTACTCTCGGCATTTGTACCTCCAAAATATTTATCATCATCTATAGGTTCATTCTTATATAATTTTGATAGTATTTCATATCTTGCTTTTTTCATAGGAACAGAAAGGTTATTTTTATTTATCAGCTCATAGTTTATAGGGAAGTATTCTGAGTATTTTTTTTCTAGGTAGTCGAAGCTGTATTCCAGTAAGTTTTTTTTGTTATAGTCTTTACTCTGATTAATAACTCCATTTTCAAAATACCTGTTTATCTCATTTTGAATCTTATGTAAGATCTCACTTTTACATGCACTTATCTCACTTTTTAAAACTCCTTCTTTTTGATATCTTTCACTTAGAAGAAGCCTTTCTATAGCCTCTAGTTCTTTTAGCTGCTCCCCTATATTCAGCACATCTCCATTCCGGTTTGAGATGACGATAAGATCTTTATTTACTAATAACTCTAATATCTCCATATAGTTTTGATTGTTTTCTATATTTGTCAGATAGATTATTTTTCCGTCTTCATATACCTCTTTCTCTATCTCCTCTATTCTAGAAACCCTACTCGCATCTATATAGTATCTCCCCACATACCTTGTTATATTGTATATATCATTATATTTTAGCGGGTAATAAGGCTGCATTTTTAGATTTTTCTCTAGAATTTCAGTATAATCAAAATTATTCAGTTTTTTATCCACATACTCTTCTATCTCTCTGTCTACATTTATATCTATATCTTCTACCAGTTTATAATGTTTGTAATGTTTTCTGTAATTAACTAGATTTCTCTCTCTGAGAACCTTATCTATTTTCTCTGTATCTTCTAGATTCATTATATTTTTCATTATCTCTGGCGAAGGTTCCAGTTCAGAAAAATTATTATATATGTATATAACTGCCAGAGATTTTATAAATTTAATTTCGTGATTTTCTTTGGATTTTAGCTTAGACAACAAGTTTTTACTATTTAAATACACCTTATATTCATCACTTTCCTGAGATAAAAATCTAAAGTTTTCTTCAAAATAATCATAAAGTTTGTCTAAACCGATAAAAATCTCATCTGAATTTTCAATCAAATTTTTTAGGCCCTTTTCCTCATCACCACATACAAAAGAAAATAGCGTCCTTTCATTTTGAGCTAGCTTCTGAGCAAGACCTGGTAATAACAGAGCCGCAGTATAATCTAAAGGATAGTACTTTTCTACCTCTGTTTTTTCATTTTCTATATTAAGCCCAGAGTTTTTCAAGAGCTTCTCTTTCCTATGAAACTCTTCCTTATTTTTAACCCTATATTCACCATACTTTTTCTTATTCAGTATATTTGCCAGTATTTCCATCACATTGATTTTTTCATAAGTGAGATGCTCTCTTAGGAATCTTCCGCTTACCTTTTCCCATTCATCTCTATTTTCCTGAACCATTAATCTTTTAGTATATTGAAACATATCTTTGTGTGTTACAAGTATGATATTAGAGCTGTTTTCTTGATTACAGTACTCCGCCATATCTTGTACTTCTTTTACATCTATATTATCTATCCCTCTCTCCAGATACCTTCCAAACTCATCAAAGACATATATAATTCCCTCATATCCTGCATTTTTTATCTGTTTTTCTGCTTCCTCCAGGACATCTTCTATTTTTTGGGGTTTTTCTAGAGGTGTAAACTCCTCTCCTGAAAATAGTTCTTTATATATAGATGAAAATTCTTTCAGAGCTTTATCATCCATCTCATCTAATCTCTGAAAAAAGTTTCCTTCGATTTTTCTGTTTTTCAAAATATTTATCATTTTTTCATATGTCGAGGGATGATTCTTTTCCCAGTTATCTATTTTTGCCTGAATAATTCTGTACGATATAGATAGGTTTATATCCAAGCCTTCATCTTTTGACTTCTGATATAGTCCCAGTAATATTGATTTAGAAAACTCTTTTACCCCGTCATCTGCAAAAACAATAAAGTACTTTTTACCTTCAAAATTACTTATTGTTTCCTCAATATCATATTTTGATCTAGCCTTATTCAGTAGGCTTTCACAACCCTTTTTAGAAAAATCTTTGTCCAGTATGCTTAGAAGTACAGATACGAGATAAGATTTCCCAGTCCCGTAAGCTCCCGATAATATTACAGAGCCTTCTTGTTTTTTTTCTATTCCCCTCAAAAACTTATCCAGTAGTCTCATGTTCTTATATGTCGGGTAATATTCATCTATCTTTTTTCTGTTTAAATAGTCATTTTTTATATTTATGGAATGCTTATTTGTCTCCAGTATTTTTACTATATCCTTCATTATGTTCTACTCGCTTTCCAGTAGTCTGCCTATTATTTCAGACTCATCTAATTTTTTTATAATGATAATATTCGACAATCCTGCTGCTCTGTCCACGGAGATCAAGTTTCGGTTTTGAAGTTTGGATATGAGTTTTTCATATTCATAATATTTCATTCTTATGATAGAGTTAAACTCCTCATAAAAATCATTCATGTCCATTTCATTTTTATTTATATTATTACTTCGTCTGCACAGGAGATAGTATGGTATGTATTCCGATATCTCTTCTGATGATATGTTTCGAAAGATATACTCTTTTTCTCTCTCTTTTTTCAGATAATCCAATCTTACAAATGGTGAATACATGTTATTTTCAGGGTCTTCACCACTTTCATCTGTGTAGTAAGTTTTGATAAAAGTAGTGATACTGTCCTTTATGCTTCTTTTAGAAAAACTTAGATTATTTTCTTTCAAAAATAAATTCAACTGATTCTCCACCTGTTCTATCGTGAAAACATTGATTTTTTTTGATCTTAAAATAATCTCCCACAATAAAGATTTTTGATCTTTTTCCTCTCTCTCCATGATATACATGTGAAGTAACCATAGTATATTTGTGTTCTGAAGATAAGGATCTTTTTCCAGTATCTTCTCTATCTCCCTCTTTAGTATGTATCTCTTCTTATCTTTTTTCATTACATCCAGAGTCGTCATCCAGAATTTTAACGACTGTACCATCACACTACCTATTCCCAGTCGGTCTATAGCTTCTATATTGGATTTGGAAAAGGCATTTTCTTGAGGATATTTTTTTATATATTCCACACCCTTTTTCAGCCATCCCTCTCTCATATAAAATGAACTGTGTCCTACAAAAATATATTCCATAATTACACTTCCTGTTTTTTTATTTTTAATACTGATACGATTAGACATCCTGATTCAAAATGCATTACACATTTAAGACAGTTAGTACAAATATTTTCATCTATTTTATACTGGCTATTATTCACAGATAATGCTCCAAAACTGCAGGTAGAATTACATGCCTGACAGTAAATACAGGTATTGTATTTATTTATCTGCCTCATAATCTTCCCGTAGAGATATCTGTCTTTCAAATCCACCAGTGTAGCCCTCACTTCATTTGATGCAGCTTCGTATGTCACCGTAAAAAGAATTTCATTATTCTTTGATAAAATATTTGCCTCGCAACGCGTATTTTTTTCCCGGTAGTTTATCTTTCCAAAAGGTTTTAATAATTCTAAAAATTCTTTTCCCAATTTACGGTGAAGTTTAAAAGTATAGCTGTTTTTTTCATTTACACATTCCTTTTTTTGTACTTCATATTTTTTAACTTTATTGAGCCCAGCTCCTCCTCGTCTTAACTTCCATTTTTCTTCATCAATGTATTCTTTATAATCTAATTTTTTAATTTGCTTCGCAAATTCATATAGAGAATTTTTCCAATTTATCACAATTGAATCATTATAAATCTCCGTAACAAAATCACTCCAATAACCTCTATGTGGGCAAACCCAGCAACCTACCCTTGAAAACCCTTGTTCATAAGAAAAATTAAATTTAAGATTTTGAGAAATGATATATAACCAAATGTCGAGGTCTAACCAATCAATTACAGGAGAAACACTCAATTGTTTGTCTATCTTTGTACTCTCCAATATTTTTGGATATTTGCTCCTATTTTGAGATTCCTTTCTTCTGACTCCATAAAATGTAAGAAATTCTTCCTCAAAACTTGCAAGTGTTGTTCCCATAGGCCCCGTCTTAAATATAGAGCAGCACCAAGCCATGACCCTGCTTGGTGGTCCTATCTCTTTACACATCTCAAAAAAATTATTCTCTTCATTTTTTTCATCAAAAAATGGTGTCATAGGATTGTTTTTCTTAAACTCATCTATATAATCATAAGTGGCCGGTAATTCTAGAGTGGTATCTCCAAATATATGTAAAACACTCGGATTATTGAGGGCCTTTCTCACTAGATAAGATACAGCTGTAGAATCTTTCCCTCCGCTAAAAGACACCATAGGAACTCTTTTCGGATATTTCTCTATCACCTGGTTTATAAAAGGATATGCCCCTATATAATGCCCATCCTCATCTTGGTCTCTGCTTTCCAGGAGATAAAATAGGTGATCTCTGTTCTCCGTTACAAAGCTGTCCAGTATCCTCTTTTCCTCTTCCTCCATCTCCTTTATTTTGACCAGAGAGAATATTTTTTCTCTGAATTCTCCTATATTTTTTATTCCCTTTGCCGACTGTATAGCACTGTTTTTAAGCATTTTCCCGTCTACTATATACTTCCCTTGTTTACTACACCACACTGAGCTGTAGTATACGCTATCCTCTAGTCCAAACAGCTCCTTTATCAGATGCTTCTCCTGTATAAATACAGGCCTTATATCACTTGTCAGATATTTCAATTCATCCCTTTTTATTTTCATATTGTCGCTATCTTTGTCTGCTATTACAGGGACATTTTTTTTATAATTCCAGTATATTTTAAAATCTCTCATTTTTATTCCTCTTTTAATACATTTTTATATTGATATATTTTCTTTTATTCCTGACTATTTGCAGTCAATCCTTGCATTTTCTCTCTGCAACTCAATTCTTTTCTATATGTAACTTTTTAGCAAGTAATCTTATTTTTTTACATCCGTGCCAATTTTATATCTTTTATTTCCGATTATTCGTGAATAATTTTTTTACTCTCTTCTCTGTGTGACTCTCTATCCGAGATTATTTTATTCATGAGAATCACATAGGGACCCTTACTCCTCTTTCCTCTAGAGCTTCCATTGCCTCATAGACATCTTTTACAATTTTTTCTTTGCTGTAGTCTATCTTACTCAGCATCTCTGTATCCACTAATCCTGTTTCCAATCCATGACTGAGTATCTCATCAAAAGTAAACCAGCTTTTATACACACCGATAGGTTCTGATATTTCTTGACCTTCTTCCGGTTTTTTACCTTCACCTTTTTCTTCCCATTGTTTTTTAGGAAACTCTCCTGACTCTGAATAACTCTCAAATTCATCCCAAGTGTACAGCTTTATATTTCCATCTGGCCAATATTCCAGATAAAAATAATCCCCCACTTTTATTCCAGCATACTCCAACATATCTTTTACTCCGTATATAGATTGACCACTTGATCCGTAAGTAGTGAATTCAAAATTTCTGTCCCTCACATAGATAAATATATCCGTCCTATCTTGATCAAATACACTTGCCCCGAGGTTCATACTCCCGCTATGCTTAAAATAAGCTCCACCTGCCATATGTAGACTCACTCTCTTTCCATTCTTTTCAAAATGACCTTTGTGCTGAATGTGAGTCAATCCTGAAAAACTCGCCTTAATCCTATTTTCGCTTATATAATATTTTTTAGATAATTCCGGGTCATCTTTCCACTCTATAAGAGCCCATTCCCCATAATTATAAGAGAAGGTCTTTTTACAAGAACAAATATATGCTCTGATCGACACTTCTGTTGCAAGGGTCCTTCCTTTCACATTATCCAGAATCTCCTGATAGCTTGCAGGTCGTTTTATTTTTCTCAAATATTCTTCTATTAGATCAGTTACATACACGTGCTTCTCCGCTCCCCACTCAGCCAGAGAATAAGTCCCAGTGAAAACTCTTGTAAATAAGTTTTCATAGTGCCCCAATTTTGTCTGTATGTTATGATCACTCATGTCATTTCCATATTGATTTTCATATAATGTCACGATCTCACTTATTTTCAGATCTCTTTCCTCAGAATAAAAAATCAATCTAATTCTGTCTCCAGAATTAATTTTTCCATCTTTGATTAATATGAAATCTTTATAATTTTCTGATTGTTCATCTTCTCTGGTATAGTCCTTTAAAAATTCATCATTTTCAATACCCGCTTTCCCCAGTTCATAAGCCAGCTCTTTATACTCCATCGGTTTATTTATAAATTTATATAAACATTTCAAAAATTCTTCTCTGGATATAATACCCACATACTTATCAAAGTAAAAATAAAGTTCGGTTCCAGTAAAAATTTCAAATATTGATAAGAGATACCTTATATCCACACCTCTAAAAGCTTTATGAGCATTTAGATTTTCTTGCAGTTCAGTTATTTTTATGATTTTTCTTTTCTGAAAAATACTTTCTATAACATTTAAATAAGGAATCAGATTTTTGGATTTAGAATTTTGTATTTTTGATAAAGTTTTCTTCTCTATCTGTCTTGCTCTTTCTCTGGTTAGTTTAAGCTTGCTTCCCATTTCTTCTAAAGTTATTTTTTTTATTATTCTATATCTCAGTACTTCTCTTTCAGAATCCTTCAGATGAGATAATACATTATCTAATTCTTCTGTAAAATTATTTTTAAATTCAGAATAAAGAGGACATTCTGTCACTACATAGTTAGTAAAACTTACTTTTTTAAAGGCTTTATTTTCATCTAATAATTTTTTTATTTCTTCTTTGCTAATTCTATCCCGGAATAACCACAATTTCTTATAGATTTCATCAAGATTCATTGGTGTATTTCCTACTATTCTAGATACTATAACAGCCAATTCATCATTATTAAACCCGGATTTATACTCTTCATCCATATGTTTATACCAATGGTTGATTTTCTCCAATTTAATTTCCAAAGTTTCTTCGGAAATTTTTTCTAGCTCACCATTTTTTACAAAAATACCTCTTCTTTTATTCAAAATACTGGTCATCTCACCAAGACTTATTTTCAACTTTTCTGCAGCATCCTGCAGGTCTATTTTTTCATCTATTATCTCCTCTATCCACTTAATAGATTCTGGGGAGTATTTTGATCTCACATAATTTATGTATTCTTCAGGACTCATTAATACTTCCAGTTTATTTTCTACCCATCTGAATACATCTCGAAACTCCGAGAAAAATATCATCAACTCAGCCCTGTTAAAACTTTTCCCTCCAAAGATCTCATTCATTTTTTTCTCTACAATGACTCTACTACTTTTCTTCCCATAAAATTTATCTACCAAGGTTCCAGCGATATAAGGTTTAAAATGTACATTTTTTCTACTTGCAAAATAAAATAAATCTCTGTTTTCATCTAAAATACTTATTAACATCTCACAACCACAGTTAAATTTACCAACTATGTCCAAATTATTCAGTTTTAATGACGATTTATTTTTAAATATTAATTTTATTATTTCTACAACTAAGTCCTCTTCAGAATAAGTTATGTGATCGGGAAATATGCATTCAAATATATTGACAGAGGTCTCCTCTGGTTTGGCTTCTTGTTTATCAGTCTTTGGATCTTCTTTATCATTATCCTCTTCGAGAAGAGAGAGTAATTTATAAACTAAGTCTTTATTTATATCATTTTCCAGAATAGTCCAAAGTTCTTCAAGTTTTATTTCAGGTAAAGTTACCCACTTCAAAAAAGTCAGATTCCCTACTACAAACCTGAGCTTGCTTTCTATTCTTTTAGATATATCTACCGCTTCTATTGATACCGTTCCGTTCTCATATATATTTTTTTTCATTATAAAACTAGAGTACCTATTATTAAAGCACTCTCTGTATCTTTTTATAAAATGTCTCGGTGATCTAGCACATATATATATTGCTAACTTCTCGTACTCATTCAGATCAGCATATATTTTTTCATTTTTGTCAATATCTTTTTTGGATAGTATCCTTTCTACATCACTTCCATCAAAGTCTAAAAAATATTCAAACTCCAATCTTTTTTTCAGCGTAGACTCATCACCATTTAAAATGCCTTCCAAATACTTCTTACAAACAAAAAAACCGTCCTTGATTTCATAAAAACATAATGTTTCTTCAATTTTCACCCTCAATTTTTCTTTGGAAATATCTATTCCGAACAAAGTCAGTGCTTTGTTTTTTATACTGTTCAAAACCAGTAAGTTGTTTGTTGAAATGACTTTTTTTATCTCCCCGTCAAAATAACTTTCCCACGTCATCTGCTTTCTCCCACTATTTTATTTGTATCCCTCTAGCTTCTAGTATCTCTATAGCCTCATAAATATCTTTAACTGTTTTTTCTATGCTGTAATTAATTTTTGTTAATATTTCTCCTTTTATGATTCCTGTTTTAAGACCTGTTTCCAATACGTAATTAAATGTTAAAGTAAATTCCTCTTCTCCGGTAGCCTTTAATTCTTCTATATTTTCTATTTTTCCTGACTTTACTTCTTTTGAAAATTCTTCTGCAAGTTCAAAGAAACCCATACTTTTCATTTCTAAATAAATTTTTGATATACCCTCTATCTGTTTCTCAGTCAATCTTCCGTTATTCATTTTATAGATTCCCAGTGTAAACAAAAATTTTCTTATCCAGCCATCAAATAATTCTTTTTCTTTGGCCCAGTTTGACATGGAAAACCATTGTTCATGGGTTATATTCTCGATCTCCTTATAGAGTTCAATCTTATTTTCTAATTTTGTGTTCTCTTTTTTTATAGTTTTTTTTGAAAGCCCATCAATAAAGATAAACTTTTCTAATTTTTTTCTTAACGTTTTTATCGAATATCCTTTTCCACGTACTCCGTTTATTTTCAGCCATGTCATGTCTTTTCTTATAGTTGTAGCTTTTACATCTGCCATATGTCCCAATTCTATTGAATTAATAAAATTATTTTCATCACTTTCTTCCAAAACTTCCAGATATAAAAATATTCTTTCTATTGTCCTAACAGATATATCGTCATTGCAATAATGATCCTGAAGTTTTTTTGTAAGTGATTTTATTTCAATATAACTTCTTCTGAAAATATGTCTGATATTTTCTTCTTTTACTAGATTTACCTCAGTCTTTTGAGAATCACTATGTTTCTCAAGGTCCTGTAAAATTTGATTGGACACTTCCTCTTGCTTATTCAAAGATTTTCTTAGTTCTAGAATTTCAATCTCTTTTTTAAAATTTTCTGAGTTTAATTTTTCTATTACACTTTTCAATACTGAAATATTTTTGTCTTTCTCCTTTATTATTAGTGATAAGTCGACGTCTTGTCCTTCGATCATATCTGGATTTTCAGAGCTTTTGTTTTTTATATCACTATATAGAGATTTTATCCCCATTAGTTCCTTTTTCAGAAGTTCCACTTCTTCTACTTTAGAATTATACTTACTTTTAAAAACGAACATTTTCCAACTCCTTAAAATATGTCTTCAAATACCTCTTCTAGTTTTTCAAAATCAGAGTTTTCATTAAAATATGAAACTGAAAACCTGATCGTACCCTTTTCATCTGTTCCCATATGTTTATGAGCAAGGGGACTGCAGTGCATCCCGGTCCTTACGGATACATTGGAATCATTCAACATCATTTCTATCTCTTGTGGACTGGAATTTTTAGCAGTTATGGAGATAATCCCCACACTGTTTTCAGGATAAAAAATACTTATATCCCATTCAAACTCTTCTAATACGGCCAAAAGTCTTGAATAATTCTCCTTTTCTTTTTTTAGAACTTTATCTCTACCTGTGGCTATTATCCAATCTGTAGAGATCTTTAACCCTATAATACCTAGTAGATTTGGGCTTCCACTTTCATACCTTTCTGGTATATCTTTCGGCATGTCTGTTTCTTCAGATTTAATACCAGTTCCACCATATAAAAGAGGATTTAACTTTATATTTTTATTATTGTAGATATATCCCCCTATACCACTAGGTCCGTAGAGAGTCTTATGTCCTGCAAAGACTATAAAATCACATAGACTGGAGAGCTCTGAAAAATCAAGAAGTCCTGCAGTCTGAGATGCGTCTAGTAAAGTAGTTGCACTATACTCCCTGCCTTTGGAAAATATATTTTTTATGGAAAGTATGTTTCCAAATACATTTGATGCATGCAAGCATATAATCAAATCTGGTTTTTTAGATAAAAATTTCAATTCAAGGTCTTCATAATCAAGACTGTATTCTTGAAATTTTATTATTTCAAGATCAAATTTATATCTTTTTTGTGCTTCTTTAATTGATCTGTATACTGCGTTATGTTCGAATGGGGATATATAAACTGTTTTTATACCGGAATAATCCAGTCCGAAAATTATTTCATTAAGGGAAAAGGTCGCTGAAGGATTTAAAATGACTTCACCCTTACTAGAGAGAAGTTGTTGAATATTGGACTTTAGGTTCTCTTTTAGAGTAGAGGCTTCCTTGCTTTTACTCGAGCTATTTCTGGAGAAATTAAGACCTAAGTCTTGATATATACTCATAGTTTCATTATAAACTTCCTTGGGTTTTGGAAATGTCGTTGCAGCATTATCGAAATATATCATTTTTCACTCCAATTGTTTTGAATTATCAATAATAATTATACCCAAAAATAAAGGCATTGTATAGACTCAAGCCCATTTATAAAGGAAAATTAATTTTATTTTTGTGAATGTTCAAAATTAATTGCCTCTATACTCATAAACAAAAAAAAGAGCCGCTGTTGATTGGCTCTTAGATATAGAAAAATTAATCTTTGAAATCAATTTTTGTTATACTTTTTTCAATTTTTAAACTTACTCACAAAATCATCTATTGTAATTACAGGTATGCCTAAGTCCTTTGCTTTTTTTTCTTTAGATCCTGCTTTTTCCCCAATTACTAAAAGACTTGTGGTACCCGTGACATCTTTTGCCAAACTCCCACCAAATTCTTCAATAATACTTTGAAGATCTTTTCTTTTATATGTTCCGTGTTTCCCAGTGACTGCAATATTTAGTCCCGTTATAGAACTTTTTAAGTTATTCATATTTATCTCTCTTTTAACAACTTTTGGAACAACAGATTTCTTTATTTGAAGTTGATTTTCTGAATCTTCCAGTTTTATATTCATATAATCACTGCTAAAACTATCACTTATCCCTGCAATCCATTCTAAATTTTCTAGAATAAATGCTTTTCCTCTATCAGTGTACTTTATTAGAGTTTTCACTTCTCCGGTTTCTTCCCGCAGCTCATCTACAGTTATTATTCCATATTCATATGAACTTTCATTGATTATGGTAGTTTTATTATCTTTAGATAATATTCCAATCCTGGCGAGATGATTATTAAATGAAATTACATTTAGTTTCTCTCCCTCTGGCAAGACCTCGTTTATATATTTAAGCAGTTCTCTTATTCCAATATTTTTCTTAGGAAATACAACCTTTTCTTTATTTTCTTTAGACAAGCCCATGAACTTGTTTTCCACGAATTTTTCTAGGTTATTCAAAAAATAAACCTTTCCAACTTCTGAATAAAGCCCGTTTTCTAGTTCAAATGCTTTTAAGTTACGCCTCATTTTTTCCCTAGATATTCTTATGTTTTGATCAGCTCCAAAATTAAATTGAACCCAAAGGGCAGACCTGTCTATATCTCCTTCTGTCAGAAAAATTTCATTTTTATAACCTTTAAATTCATAATCATATTGTTTATATTTTAAAACCTGTTTCATACTATACTACGCACTACCTATCTCAGAAAATTCTGTCCCTGATTGTATGAAACTTTTTATAGAGTCATTATTACTTTCTAGCATTTTTTTTACTATCTCAAATAAAATCTCAGTATCATACATGGACCCATGCAGATTTTCAGCCTCTACTTCCAACCCATAATATTCTGCCAGATTAAGGAGTTTTTTATTTTTATTTCCGTAACCATCTATATTTCCAATAGCAGTTTGAGTACAAAATTTATTCCATAATTTGAAAGGGACAAATCCTTCATCAAATTTTATATTGTGAGCTATGAAACCTTTTGAATCTTTACAAAAATTCCAAAATTCTTCTGTATCTTCGATGAAGTATAGGGGATAACTGCACCCTTCTCTGTACTCCTCTATTTTCTCTGTGTTTAGCCCATTGACATTTATTGCATTTATGTTTGCTTTTTCACATGGAAGTCGATAATAAAATTTATTATACCTATCTATTTCTTTTAATTCTACCCCATCATATTGTGCCTTAATAGCTGAAACAGATAGTAATGATGCGTCTCCAAATCCATTTGTTTCTGTATCAAATAATATAAATTTCATTATTCCCCCTCTATTTATGATTAACTACTCTCTAACCCCCAGCCTTTTATTTTCAGTCACATAATATTTAGTTTTTTATTAAGTTTATCGAAGTGACATAAAAGATGCTTCATGATCTCATTGACTAGAGCACTCTATAGCTGCAGCAACCACTTTATCTGTAATATTAGTTTAACCCAACTATTCCCTTTGATCTAATTTCTATCAATCTTTGTCAGAATAATCAGTGTTTGTATCATCATTCCATAATTCTGTATCGGCTATTTCACTATCACCGTCTTCTGTATCTCACATTTCATCATTCCAGTTTTTAAGTGGTTTTTTCTCATTAGTAAACGGATCTTCAGAAACTCCCATCTTCGTGCCTCCCTAATTCTTATTTTAAATCCATAAATTTATTATACCTTCCAAAAATTAAAATTAAAAATTTAATTTTTGGACTTAACATAAGTTGCTACCTTGAAAATAGATAAAAATAATCGAAACAGTATTTTTACTATAATTCCAATAATTTCAGAATCTTTTGGATTTTTTGAAAGAGGCTGCCCCCAGACTCTTTCCTTGACATACACGTATTTTAAAATTAGGCTAAAAAAGAAGTGGTAATAGCCATTTATAACTATTACTCACCCATATCATTCAAATTCTACATTATTAAATTGATAGTTTACACAAAAATTGAAACAAACTCAAGTTAGCCGTCCTAAATCTTTTTTCCAACGGACAACTCTTTCCAAAAGGTTCTTTATCTGACTTCTAAAACTATTTTAAAAAAATGGTCTTAGAAAATAAAAGCTTGGGAAAAGATACTCAGAATCTTGATAATAGTCTGTCATGAAAAAATGGATAAATATTTATTTTAAGTTGCTACCTTGCTAATTAATGCGAGGTAGTATAAATATTTTTGTGTTTTTGATTCCTTCTCTTGATTACTGAATGATACTGTTGTATCTATGTAATTAAGGGAGGGATTTTTTTATGGCTAGATTACCGAAGGAACTTGTCAGAGATTTTGTTAGAGAAGGAAACTTTAAATCTATTAAGGATATCGAAGAAGCTTTAAAGGATATTTTTAAAGACACTATTCAGGAAGCTTTAGAAGCTGAAATTGAAGAAGAGTTTGGATATTCCAAGTATGATTTAGCCAATAAATCTACTACCAACTCTAGAAATGGTAAGTACAAGAAAACTGTTAAATCAAGCGCTGGAAACATTGATCTCCTCGTTCCCAGAGATAAAGAAGGCGCATATCAGCCTAAGATTGTTGAAAAACATCAAAGAGACATCTCTAACTTGGAAGATAATATTCTATCACTCTATGGAAAGGGAATGAGTACTAGGGATATCAGCTCTCATGTTCAGGAAATCTACGGGTTTGAAGTGTCTGCAGAGAGTATTAGTAGAATAACAGATAAACTAATTCCTCTTATTCAGGAATGGCAGAGCAGACCACTTGATCCTGTATATCCATTCATTTTCCTTGATGCAGTCCACTATTCAGTCAAAGAGGAGAATAGGATTGTTAAAAAGGCTGCCTACGTTGTCTTGGAAGTTACTTTAGAAGAAAGAAAAGAAATTTTAGGAATATATATAGGTGAGAATGAGACCTCAAAATTCTGGTTATCAGTAATGACTGATCTTAAAAACAGAGAAAGATATCCTAATAGCTTCTGTTGATGGTCTGAATGAATTTGATAATGCTATTCTGAGTGTATTTCCACAGGCTCAGATCCAGAGGTACATAGTTCACCAAATAAGGAATACTCTAAAATATGTAAGCTACAAAGATAGGAAATCTTTTGCGCATGACTTAAAATCTATTTATACAGCCCCCAGTGAAGAAGCAGGACTAACTGCTCTTAATACTATCAAGGATTCCTGGAAAGTCAAATATCCATACGCTCTGAGGAGCTGGGAAGTGAACTGGAGTCAATTAAGTGCATTCTATGAATATACTGAAGAAATAAAAAAGGTGATGTATACAACCAATGTGATAGAAAACGTCCATAGGCAGTTCAGAAGAGTTACTAAATCCAAGGGGGTATTTCCTACGGATATGTCTCTCTTGAAGCAGTTATATCTTGTAGTAATTGATCTAGACAAGAAATGGAATAGAAGTTTTAAAAGAGGTTGGGATCAGATTTTTGGACAGTTGGCAATTAAATATGAAGACAGACTCTCAGAATATTTATTCTAGAGAGCCTGTTGGTTTATTCAGTAATTAAGTTTTGGAGAATACACAAAAGGTGTTACACTACCGTCTTTTCTATTCAAACTTTTATTAAAAAAGTGGAGATTTACACATGGCGCCCCCAGCAGGAATCGAACCCACAACCCTCTGATCCGAAGTCAGATGCTCTATCCAATTGAGCTATAGAGGCACGCCATTATAATATCACATTTCCATTAGTAATTCAACTGTAATTCTTCCCTATACCCCATTCTTTTTACTTTATGATCTCTTAGAGTCCTGATTTTTTCAAAAATTCCTCCATAGTATAGAATCCTCCATCATATTCTACTATAGGAGCCATCATGATCTTGGCTTTTATAGCCACCCTTCTTAGCTCATTCATATCCTCTATATACTGAAACTCTTTTCCTTTCCCCTCTAAAATCCCTTTCAGTTCTTGGCATCTAGAGCAGCCTGTCTTTCCATATACTTTTATCATATCTGCCTCCTTTTTAATCAAGATGTGACGTGTCTGAAAATTTTTCTATATTAAACTCATTATTTTTGTAGCTCACAATAGTTACACTTGTATTTTCAGGTACTGGATCATCCCAGTATTTATCCAGATCATGTTTCCATATGTGACTGAATATCATTTTCAGAGTCATCCCGTGGCTCACCACAAGAAACTTTCCTCCCTCAGGATGATTATCCACCAGTTTTTTCATAAAATCCATGATTCTTTTATCCACATCCTGAAATCTTTCTCCTCTGAAAGGTTCAGGGTTATAATTCAGCGGGTCATTCCAAAGGTTGCTGTAGGCTTCCGGCTGCAAAGCCTTGAACTCAGTCTTGGGTATTCCTTCCATATCTCCGAAAGACATCTCTTTCAGGTCATCAAGAGCATAAAGAGGTTCATCTCTGTGCCCTCTAAGTATCTCTGCAGTTTCAGCAGCCCTCTTTAACGGGCTTGTGTATATACCTTCAAAATGAATTCCCTCAAGTTTATCTCTCAGTTTATAGGCCTGTTCTTTTCCTTTCTCAGTAAGATGTGAGTTTTTACTTCCCTGAAGGATTCCCTTTAGGTTCCATTCGGTCTCACCGTGCCTCACAAAGTATATTTCAAACATCGGTTATTACCTTCCTATCTTAAGTATTTTGAAAATTCCGGGCTTGCTATATATTCTTTTATCAGCTGTATCCTTGTTACGCTGTTTGGATGAGTGCTGAAAAATTCAAGGGGTTCTGTCTCTTTATCCGCAGCCATTCTTTCCCAGAAGTCCACAGCGGTATTTGGATCATATCCTGCCATTGCCATAAATATCAACCCTAGTTTATCCGCTTCTTTTTCATGATCTCTGCTGTATTTCAGAGTTACAAGTTCACTGCTGATACCATAGGCCTGAAAAAAAACATTTGTAGCCAAAGTAGGATTTTGATTAAAAAGTGTGGACAAAGTCGCTGCACCATAGCCTTTTATGAGCTCCTGACTCATTCTCTCTCGCCCGTGGTCTGCCACAGCGTGGGCTATCTCATGTCCCATTATTACGGCCAGACTATCCTCATCCTTTGCATATTTGAGTATCCCGGTATATACTGCCACTTTCCCACCTGGCATACACCAAGCATTCACCTCTTCAGATTCTATGAGGTTAAATTCCCAGTTATAATCATCTGCCATTCCTGCGTATGCAGGGTCGCTCCTCAAAAATGAGTCCACTGCCGCTGCTATCTTATTTCCTACTTTTTTCACCCTCAGAGAGTCTTGGTTATTAAGAATCTTACTCTCTTTTTTTACCTCTTCATACTGCAGGCTGCTCTGCTGTAACACCTCATATTTAGGAACAATTAAAATCTGAGTTCTTCCCGTTATAGGTGCATTGCTGCATGCAAGCATAGAGAGAAGTATTAGTGTCAAAGCTAATTTTTTCATAAAAATCATCTCCTTGCTTTGGTATAATTACTATTCCCCTATACCTTTTAGTACTCCATGCTTAAAATCCTTTATATTCTTTTTTACCCCCTCTAGAAGCCTAGTTCTGCTTTCAAAAGTTGACCAGGCTATATGCGGAGTTATCAGCACGTTATCCAAAGAAAATAGAGGACTTCCGCCCTTTGGCGGCTCTGTTTCCAGTACATCCAATGCTGCTCCTCCTATTTTTTCATTTGCAAGAGCATAGGCTAGGGCTTTTTCATCTATTATACCACCTCTGGCAGGATTCACTATGATGGAATTTTTTTTCATCATATCAAGTTCTTCATGGGAAATCAAGTTTCTAGTTTCCTCTGAAAGAGGGCAGTGTATACATAAAACATCAGCTGTTTTAAGTACTTCCTGAAACTCTAATCTCTCTGAGTCTTCATATACTGCACCTGGCCTCTTAGCCACGATCAGATTCATCCCAAGAGCCTTTGCCATCTCCCCTACACGCTTTCCTATGGCACCATATCCAACTATCCCCAGGGCCTTCCCGTTCATCTCCATCACCGGGTATTTCAAGAGGGTGAAAGTGTTAGATCTCCCCCACTCCCCTGCCTTTACGGCCTTGTCATATCTGTTTAGATTCATCATGAGGCTCATCATGCAGGTTATGGTATACTGGGCCACTGATTCTGTGGAATAATCCCTTACATTGGTTACTTTTATTCCCCTTCTATTTGTCTCTTTTATATCTACATTATTGTAGCCCGTTGCAGTCACTGCAATTAGTTTTAGATTTTCTGCTGCATCCATCTCTTCTTTTCCAAGGTATACCTTGTTTGTTACCACTATCTCTGCGTCTCTTATTCTCTCTGTCACCTCATGGGGAGCAGTCATCTCATATGTGATAAATTCACCCTCGTTTCCTATGATGGAAAGATCGGCATCTCCCAAGGTTATTGCATCCAAAAGAACTATTTTCATTTTCATTCCTCCCAAAGATTTAATATAAAAAAGAGGGGGTTTTCCCCTCTTTAGCCTCTTTTTAAAAATTCTATTTCAAAACACAGCTTAGTAAGAAATAAAGTTATGTAAAATGGATTTTCCACAGCAGGTAGGTTGAGGGAGCAGTAGATTATGCTTTCTAAAATATTTAGGTCTTTCTCATCTGCATTTTCACATATGGTGAAAATAATTCTGTTTATCTCTACTATGACATTTTCTTTGTTGAATACATCATTGACACCTTTTTCGATTATGTCTGTCATGTCAAAATCTTCCCCATCTTTTTCCATTCTTTCCAGTGCTTCTTCAGCATATTTTCTTGTGTGGTCTCTAGAGGTTGTAAAATCGAAGAACTTCAGGTTTCTTCCTATAAATTCTTTTATATCTTTTATCGTAGATTCTACCTCATCTAGTGATACAAATTCTAGAAGTTTTTCATGTGTCCTCTCAAAATGCATATCCATCCTTGACTCATTTTTTTCCAAAATATCCACAAGTCCGTCCTCTTGAAGCTTGGCTATAAATGTTGATATTATCTGTCGGTCCATATGCATCTTTTGTTGCAGATCCTCTATTGACACGGTATAGTCTATTGATTCATTTTTTATATTTGGAGAAATAAGGCTTTTCAGCAGATTGAAAAAAGCCAGTTCTCTCGATTTTAATCTGTCCATGTCGTCCCCACCTTCAATAATTAATTTTTTTTAATAAAACACTTCTACCAGTTAATAAGAATAGCACTACACCGAAATATTGTCAATATATTTAGTCTTAAAAATAAATTTCAAATAAAAAAACACTCATTTTATTGGTTTAGAATTATAAAACGTTATTTAAGGGAAGGCTTTCAAATGAATAAACACTTTTTAAAATTAAAAATATTTAATTTTACTGATTTATCTCTGAAAAATTTTCTCACACTTTGATTAAAAAAATCATTAAATGAATTCATACAGCCCTTATACAACCTGAAACTTTATATCCTTTATTTTTCATTAAAATTTTTTAAAAAAATAATCCAAATACAAAACTTCGACTCATAAAATTACACTTTAGTTGAAAAATTATATTTTTTTTAAAAAAATTGCTTATATCTATTTATTCATTTATAATTAATTGATTAAACTAAAGGGGAGGTTAAATATGAAATTTTTGGGAGTTATCCCTGCAAGATATGCATCTACAAGGCTAGAAGGAAAGCCTCTTATCAGTATAGAGGGCCGCCCGATGATAGAGTGGGTATACAAGAGGGCTGCTGCATCCTCTTTAGATAAAGTTGTAGTGGCCACAGATGACCTGAGGATTTTCGATGCCGTCATATCTTTTGGAGGAGAGGCTGTGATGACAAGTCCAGACCATCCAAATGGCACCAGCAGAATAGCTGAAGTGGCCATAGAGTATCAGGACTATGAGGTCATTATCAATGTGCAGGGGGATGAGCCCCTTATAGAGGGTGCCATGATAGACGCACTTATAGAGCCTTTCAGAGAGAATCACGACCTTGTTATGGCTACCTTGAAGCATAAGATAGACACCTATGAGGAGGTGGAAAATCCAAATAACGTCAAAGTTATAACTGATAATAAAGACTATGCTATCTACTTCTCTAGGAGTCCCATCCCTTATCCTAGAACTTTGGATATGAAGAATTATTACAAGCACGTGGGTATATACGGGTACAAAAGGGATTTTGTAATAAAATATTCCAAAATGAGACAGACTTCCCTTGAAATATCGGAATCTCTAGAGCAGCTTAGGGTGCTTGAGAACGGATACAGGATAAAAGTTCTGGAAACCCCTTTTAAGGTTATAGGGGTAGACACTGCTAAAGATCTGGAGCTGGTAAAAAGTATAATAAGAGAAAATAAAATTTCCATATAAAATCGAATGAAAAATATATTCCTCCTATATCCCAATATAAAGAGGCTGAAATATTTCAAAAGATGACATGAAATTTATATTTTAAATTTCGATATTATTCCCATAATTTAAAATTAAATCACTAAAAATCCTTTTGGTATCTACACTGATAATATTTTTAAACAACTTTATTTACAAACAACTGCTTTTAAAAAAAATTAAATAAATTTTTCAATGGGGACATGCCAAGTTGTGCATGTCCCCATTTTATAACATAAAAAATAGATATTAACTTTCCATAGATTCTTTAAAGGAATATACCCAGTTTTCCCATAAAAATATAGGTAGGGTCTTTCTTAGAATTTGTAAAAATGAATATTAAAAAAATTTAAAGAACCAATTTAATTTACTCATAAAATCAAGATTCGAAAAAAAGTCTAATTTTTTGTTGATCTGTCAAAAGTGGGTGGTCTTAGGGAACCCGGCTATATTGTTATTTTGTTTCATCTGTACCTACTGCACAAATTAATTGAAATTAAGCTCAGTAAATTAACAGGGTGGGGCTTGGTAACTGTTGTGGAGATCTTACTTGGGAAGATTTATAAGATTAAACAGTTGGGATATCGTAATGAGAGCTCATAAATTAGCCAAAAGTATTCTGGAGAGTCTTCAGATAGAAACTCTTTTGTTTATATTTATATTCAGGTCATTTCTAATACTTCTATACATTGCTTTTTACAATCTTACAAAAATAAATGTAGAAAAAACCTCTCCTTAAACCAAGTTAGCTCATACGAAGTTATATTAAAAAAAAAATAAAAGTGGGTGAAATAAATGGAACATAAAAAAAATCTTTTGGCATTTTGGCTTTCAGAAAAAATTATTGCTTGTAAGTTTGAAAAAAAATCATGTGAAATAGAAGATTACAGTTCATTGAGATATTTCATTTATTTCAATCCCACTGGAAAAATTGTAGAAATAAATGATGAAATAGTTTTGGACGGAAAAACCCAAGAGATAAAATTAAAAGATATAGGAGATTTTTCAGACACAGGGGACATTCTGCAATTTGAACCGGAAGATTCTACAGAAGAAAAATCCTATAAAAAACGTATTAATAAAAAATATGGACTACTAAAAAGAGAAAATGGGAAAGATAAAATTGGATATTTCAAAAAACTGACATTTGATGAGTCCGTAAATGAATCAAAGATCAAAAAAATGATCGCTGGAAATCTTATAATTGTTGTAAAAATAAATAATAAAAAATTTAGGACAGTCATCTTACAAAAAGCGGACATCATTGATAAATATTACTATTATGATAAGGAACTGGGAGTAGTCTTTAACTCAAAATCAGACTTCAAATTAAAACTATGGGCTCCAACAGCGATTGAAGTAAAACTTCATGTGTACAAATATTCAAATAGAAATACTGAAATTTCAGGTTCACCTTTTGATATGGAAAACAAAAATGGAGTATGGAAACTTAAAGGAAGGAGTGGATGGAAAAACTATTTTTATTTGTATGAAGTAAAAGTGTTCTCAAGACACGAAGGGAATAGAATTATTTCCAAACTTGTTACGGATCCTTATTCTGTTTCTCTTTCAACAAATGGAAAGTTTAGCCAAATCGTTAATCTTGGAGATTATAACGATAGAGATATTACTCCGTATAACTGGAATAACCATTGCTTTATTTTTGAATATGATTTTGATCCAATGGACATAAATTTATATGAGCTTCATATAAGAGATTTTAGTGTATATGATGACAGTATCACAGACGAACAGATTCGAGGAAAATATGTCTCATTTACTTTGAACAATACTAAAAGCATGAATCATTTAAAGGAACTTGCCAACGCTGGACTAAAATATGTTCACCTGCTCCCTGTAAATGATTTTTCAACAGTTCCAGAGGAAAACTCTTTTGATCTAAAAAATACAACTGTTCGGAATGTCCGAGAATATTTTAAAATTTATGATACAGGAAAAATTCCTAACTTGGACGAGATAACTATTGCGGCAGAAGAAATAATTAATTCGGACTCTACCTTGGATGAAATATTCAATAAACTCACGACCAAATATGGATGTTCCGGAAAATACCAACAAAATTTAACACAGCTTATTCAGGAAAATGATAAATATAACTGGGGTTATGACCCCTTTCATTATATGGTTCCAGACGGAAGTTATGCGACAAATCCAAATGGTAAAATCAGAATAAAAGAGTTTAGAGAAATGATCCAGTCACTTCATAATATCGGCTTAAGAGTTGTAATAGATGTTGTTTTTAATCACACTTTGCAAGAGGATCCTCTGGAATGGATTGTTCCTGACTATTATTACAGGATAGAAGGAAATGATCTAAAACCCCATTGCGGTTTTGAGATAGCTACAGAAAATAAGATGGTAGAAAAATTGGTTGCAGATGCCATCTATAAATGGGTTAAATATTATAAAATAGACGGAATAAGATTTGACAGGATGCAAGCAATGACGCTTAATTCAATATTAAAAGCTAAAAGTAAGCTTAAAACTTTAGATGTGAAAAATGACAAAGTTGACGGAAAAAATATTTATTTTTATGGTGAAGGATTTGATGAAACATTAATGGGAATAGAAAAATTCAGGAGTGCAAATAGAAGCACCCTATGGAGTTATCCAAAGGAAAAAATAGGGATTTTTAACCAATATATCAGAGATGATCTTAGGGGGAAATCTGAAAAAGATAATGGTGTATTTGAAAGGGATAATTTCATAGTTAAAAATGGATTTGATCCGTCTCATAATTGGTCATTAAATAAATCAGATATGGTCGGATATCTTTATGAGGATAAAAAAAATAGCATCACCAAACAGTTTAACTGTCCACAGTCAGTTATTAATTATGTGACATGCCATGACAATGGAACTCTTTGGGATTATTTGATAGCAAAAGTAGGATTTGATAATAAAAATTCGCATGATTATCCTCCAGGCAGGACAGAAATAATGTTAAAAATGCACAATATATATTGCGGGATAATTACATTATCCCAAGGAATCCCATTTTTCCAAGCTGGAGTCGAACTTTTAAGGTCCAAGTCGGGAGATTTCAATAGTTATAATTCAGGAGAATGGTTCAACAAACTATCCTACCCAGATAATACAGCAGACAATAATACATTTAAAGGAAGCAATTGGGGAATCGGGTTTATGGATATGCTGGAATGGACTGGAATGGAAGGAGAAAGAGAAAAACAGCTCTGGGATGAAAGATGGAAGGAAAGACTTGAAAAAATTCCAAAACCGACTAATAGACAGGTTCTTTATAGTAAAAACCATTTCAAAGAGATGCTGCAAATAAGAAACAGTACCAAATTATTTAGATTAAGAAAAATTAAAGATATACAAAACCGTGTTCATTTCCCAGATAATATTGACAATGACTTATTTATAATGAAGATAGACGGTCTAAATTTAAAACAAGATGGATACAAAATATTGGAAAATGAAATAGAAATCAAAGGTGTATATATATTCATAAACGTTTCATGGACCGACGATAAGTGGTACGAATGCAGTGATATCGTAAAACTGCACCCTGTTCACTTAAGAACGACCAATACTTTAATGGAAGAGTACTATAAACAAAATAATTTGACTGATGATATCAGTAAAAATGATCACTTTATTAAAAATTATCGCCTTAGGAGCAAGGTCCGAATACCTCCGTTGAGCATATTGGTTTATATTTATTAAACTAAAATCCAATGTTGTGTTTATAATCGATAAAAATGAAATATCCACTTAGTTTGTAGGCGCACAATGTCAAACTGAAATTTAATTTGAAAACACCCTAAGAGATATTACCCATGAATGTTAGATGATTAGAACAGCTCAAAATCAAGGAGGGGAAAAGGTATGCTTAAACTTGTTTTACTAAGACACGGAGAGAGTTTATGGAACAAAGAGAACAGATTTACAGGTTGGACCGATATCGATCTTTCTGAAAAAGGTATAGAGGAAGCAAAATCTGCTGGAAAATTATTAACATCAAAAGGATACACCTTTGATGTTGCTTACACGTCAGTCTTAAAACGAGCAATAAAAACTTTATGGTATGTATTGGATGAAATGGATATGCTCTGGATTCCAGTAATTAAAAGCTGGCATTTAAATGAACGGCATTATGGAGCATTACAAGGATTAAATAAATCAGAAATGGCGAAAAAGTGTGGAGAAGAACAGGTAAAGATCTGGAGAAGAAGTTTTGATATCAGTCCCCCAAATCTGTCCCCAGATGATGACAGATTCCCCGGGAGTGAATTAAAGTATAGTTTATTAGAAAAGAAAGATATCCCCTTGTCTGAAAGCTTAAAAGATACCATACTTAGATTCATGCCTTATTGGGAAAATGTTATCTTACCTGATATAAAATCCGGAAAAAAAGTTATCATTGTTGCCCACGGAAACAGTTTGAGAGCTCTTGTAAAACATCTTGATGATATCAGTGATGAAGATATAGTTGACCTTAATATCCCTACAGGTATTCCCCTTATTTATGAGTTAGACAACAATGCAAAACCAGCCAATAAATATTATCTTTACAATGAAAAAAACATGTAACAAGCAATAAATCAAATAGAGACAAAACATAAATTGACCTATCTTCTTATTAGGTTCTGCTCATATTGATCTCTGCCCTTACTAAAATAATAATCTTGTATAAAGAACTCCGAGATCATTCACACAAAATATGACTTAATTAATAACTGAATTTTTATAGGTTTCCAAAAGGAGAGCAAGACAATGGATTTTATACGATTAATACTTCCGAAAATTGAAACCTTTCATATCCTTGGTTATTGGATAGCATTCTTCGCAGCACTTCTTGAAACAACCATAGGAGTAGGACTTCTCATCCCCGGATCATCCATTGTTTTATTTATGGGGGCACTGGCAGCCAAAGGTTATTTGGACTTGGGAGATCTGATCTGGTTTGCGGCAGTGGGGGCAATTATTGGCGACAATATCAATTATTTTCTTGGAAAAAAATATGGTTTCAGGATTATTTCTAAAACTTTTCAATTTATTAAACCGAACTATTATAAAAAAGGGGAAGATTTTTTTAAAAAACACGGTTCTAAAAGTGTTTTTATCGGCCGTTTTATTCCTAGCCTAAAAGAGGTAATCCCTTTAATTGCAGGTATATTCAGAATGAAAAGAACTTCTTTTATGGTTTGGAATATCTTGGGAGCAATAGGATGGGGGCTTGTCTGGGTTTTACCCGGATACTTCTTTGCTCAGTCTCTTGATTTTGTGAAAATATGGCTGACCCGTGCCGGACTTTTTTTCGCTGTTTTTATATCCTTATTCATTGTGCTCTATATTCTTAAAATTTTTCTAATAAAAAAAGGCAGACTTATACTTATTTTTTTACTTTCAGTGGGTAGGTCTGTAAAGCAGGCCATAATTGAAAATCCTGAAATACAAAAATTGGTCAAACAACATAAAGCTTTTTTCGACTTTCTACAAAAAAGATTAAATAGGAATAGCTTTTATGGAATGCCTCTCACTCTTTTCTCTTTGGCTCTTCTCTACGTACTGTTGCTTTTTGGAGGAATTATCGAAGATATTATAAACTCAGATATAATTGTCTCAGCAGATATCAGAATAGCAAATATGATCGCTATTTTTAGAAATCCCGGCCTGACAAAATTTTTCTTTTGGATTACATTTTTAGGAAAATGGCAACTTGTGATGATTTTTACTGTTGCATCTATTTTAATTTTATGGTTGTGGAGAAAACAGTTCTACATAATTCCTCTTTTATTATGCATCACAGGAAACTTTTTTTTTACTTATACAGGAAAATTTATTTTCCATCGTGCCAGACCTGGAGTGGCAATTTACCCTGAAAGTTCTTTTTCATTTCCAAGCGGGCATGCATCAATAGCGGTTGCACTTTATGGATTTTTTACTTATCTCCTAATAAAAAAATTAAGCCAGTGGAAAAGAAAGATAGACACTTTTTTTATTGGTATAGTCCTCATAATGTTGATAGGATTTAGCAGACTTTATCTGGGTGTTCATTATGTGAGTGACGTCTGGGGAGGATATCTGATTGGGTCGATTTGGTTGATTATTGCCATCGGTTTTTCAGAGTATCTTTCCTCAAGGAATCCAAAAAATGAAGAAATCTATAAAAAAACAAGAAAACAGATTATAACTTCATTTATAATTGTCATCTCACTATCTATATATATTATTTTTTCAATTAATTATCAGCTACCACCTTTAAAGCAACCTGAAAAAATATCTCCTATCACAGTGGCAGATCTGAAAACTATTTTTAACATAGATCAATTAAAATATACAGAAACCGTCCTAGGAGATCCACAGGAGCCTCTGAGCTTTATCATTGCCGCTAAGGATGACCAACATCTAATTCATCTCTTTGAAAATTCTGGATGGATTCTGGCAGATAATATCACTCTGTCCACTATTATGCGATTAGCCTACGCTTCTTTTGGTAAAAAGTCCTATCCTAAAGCTCCTATGACACCTGATTTTTGGAATTCCAATGTGCATGATTTTGGATTTGAAAAGGAAACTGATTTAAACAATGCCCGGACGAGACATCATTCCCGGTTTTGGAAAACAGATTATATCACTGCAAGTGGATACAGACTGTATGTGGGAACTGCGAGCTTTGACAGTAGCATGAAATTTGGAGTAGTACATCGTATAGATCCAGACATAGATACTGAACGAGAGTTTCTGTTTAACGACATAAAGAAAACAGGGATGATAGCTGATTTTCAGAAACATCAGTTTGTTTCTCCTAAACTTGGAAGTAATTTTTCCGGAGACCCATTTTTTACCGATGGTAAATTGTATCTGATTTCTCTTAAGTAAAGAAGGTCTCCAACCTAAATATCAAGTTTCGTAAAATTTGGAAGGTAGGCTGAATTCTCGAAAAAAACAGTAAATCAAACCATTATTAAGAAAAATAAAACATAGTTTATTATAAATTTACTTAAGATTTCTGCATGGCGTCGGGGATGGAGGGGTAAAGATGAAAAAAACACCTGATAATATAAAAAATAAAATTCTTGAGACCCATGAAAAAATCGAAATAGGGAAAAAATGGACTTATTTTTTTCTTGCATTTGTATTCATTTTGACCTCATTTTTATCCCTCATATTTGTATACCACATAGCCAGCAGCAAAGAGTCTTTTTTTACATTGGAAATATTCCCAGTAAAAATGTTTTTTCAAATTGGGGGGCTCCTTTTTATATACTTCACTTTAGACGGACTGCGATTATATTATATTTTAAAAGCCCTTAATATAAAAATAGATTTCAGATACATTCTAAGATTGGTTTTTATAAACATCTTTGTGTCAAATATTACTCCATTCGCAACTGGTGGGGGATTTTTACAGGTATTTTTCCTAAAGAAAAAAGGTGTTGCCATGGGTTCCGCAATTGCTGCAACTATAATTAGGACGGTCCTTCCCATAATTTTTTTCTTTGCCACCACTCCTTTTATCTTTCTCTTTGACAGGGATCTTATTAATATGTTTTCCAGAAAAAATTCCCTATTTATTGTCATATTTTTATTCACAGCATATGTTGCGGCAGTTTTTACTCTTTATAGAATCTTTTACAATTCAAAAACAATAAAAAGATTCATATGCAAATTCTTAAATTATTTTGGCAACAAAAATATAATCACAGCAAATAAAGTAAAAAATCTCAGAGCATATTTTTTCAAGGAAGTTGATAATTTCAGAGGAAGTGTGATTTTATTTTTAAAAGGAGATAAAAAAAATGTCATACTTGCAATTATCTTTACTCTGATGTTTTTATTTTCACTGTTCATGTTCCCAGTGCTAATCATAAAAGGACTGAATTATGACATCTCAATTTTTTCAATAATAGCTGCTCAGATAATCATAACTGCTATAACATATTTTGCACCCACTCCAGGAGCAACAGGTATAGCAGAAGGGGGATTTTCTCTGATATTTTCCCAGTTTGTCCAAAAGAAAGATATCGTTTCCGTTACATTCGCATGGAGATTTTTTACTATATATACAGGATTTATAATCGGCTTAATAATTTTTTACAGAGAGCTAATAAAGAATAATGATAAAAATGAATACAAACAGTAAAATTCTGGAATACGTGGGGGTATGACATGAAAAATAAACTGAAATTTCTATTGTTACTAAATATCATTATACTGCTCACTGTAGTTTGTTATAAAATATATCTGGTTAAATTTGAAAAAAATTTTCAATCCAAAAATATTGAAACCATAACTATTTTGGAGAATTCAAAAAAATACGACAAGGAATTTTCCTTTGCAGTTTTGGGAAATATAAAGAATTCCATAAACATATTTGAAAAAGAGATAATTCCTCAAATAAACAGGGACGATGAGATTGATTTCATGATCTCTACAGGAAATGCCGTTTTTGATGGAGCTGAAAGTAAATACAGAATGTTTTACAAAAGTATAAGCAAACTCAGGGTGCCGGTAATAGTAGGAATAGGTGAGAACGAAATTTCAGATGAAGGCGCCATAAGGTTTTATAGGCATTTCGGCCCTTTCTATTTTTCATTTGTAGTTAGAGATTCCTACTTCATTTTTATGGATACAACAGAGAAACTCTCAAAAAATGAACAGAGAGAATGGCTGGTGAAGGAGCTGAAAAATGCCTCCAAATATAGACACAGATTTGTATTCATGAGCAATCCGCCTTTTATAATTGAGGAAAACTTTTTGTTGAGCATAGGAACTGACTATATAGAGGATGAAAACTACAGGAAATTCCTGATGGATACCCTCTCAAAATATTCAGTTACGGCAGTATTTTCATCTGGGGCCGGGATCTACGACAAAAGAGAGATAAATAATGTTTTGTATTTTATATGCGGCGGTGGCGGCGGCGGAATCATATTGAACGAAAAAAACATTCACCATTACATGAAAGTGCAGGTTAGACCCAATGGAGTACAATATCATGTCATAAAATTAGAAAAACCCGTAGATTCAAGGTTCTACGGGATACTTAAAAACATATTCGGGTACGGCTACTCCCTATTTTATGTCAACTTTTTAAATCTGGTTCTCGGGTTGATTTTGCTCATGATTGCAATAACTATTGCATACCTAAAAGCCTCTGATGGGATTGATTATTATAGAGATTTTGAAAGTACTTCAGAAACTTTTCCTATTAAAGAAAAATTAAACATCGCCATGTTTACCAATGACTACTTCCCGTTTATAGGGGGGGTTCCAATATCTATAAAACGTCTGGCAGATAGCCTGAGATGCAGAGGACATAATGTTTATATCTTCGCACCTGAATATCCTTACGGTGAGGAAAAAGATAACAGAGTTGTCAGATGCAAATTATTGGTTTATCACAGAACAAAAAAATTCGATTATCCCATTGTTAATATATTTTCAAGGGATATCGAAAAAAAGTTCAGCTCAATTAAATTTGACTTAGTCCACGTACATCATCCATTCTGGATGGGTAAAAAAGGGCTTAGTCTCGGTGAAAAATATGGACTGCCGGTTGTCTTGACGTATCATACCAGATTTGAAGAATATGCCTACCATATGCCATTTTTCAAACTAATATTTAAAAATATAATATTCCACAAAGTGATAAAAAGATTTGCCCAGAGATGTAATCTCATATTTGCCCCGACAAATAGTGCAAAGGAATACCTTTCCAATATAGGAGTCAGCAGAAATAAAGTGGTAATGCCTACGGGAGTGGATATATCATCTTATGAAAATCTTGGAGAAAATGAGATAGCTGAAATCAGAAAAAAATATGGAACAGAAAATGGATTTCTACTATGCAGCGTCTCAAGACTTTCTAAAGAAAAAAACATATACTTTCTTTTGGAAGGAATAAAATATATAAAAGAAAATTCGAATATTTTATTTAAGGTTATAATTATAGGGGATGGTCCTGAAAGGTTGAAATTGGAGAAAACTATAAAAGAAAAAGGACTGGAAAATATTGTTGAACTTGTAGGACTTGTCAAATCAGATCAAATCTCCAAGTATTATTTAGCCTCAGATATTTTCATCTTCAGTTCAAAGTCTGAGACACAGGGAATGGTAATTTTAGAAGCTATGAGTGCGGGATGTCCGCCTGTAGCTATTCGTTCAAGTGGAATAGATGACGTTATTTTTGACGGTAAAAACGGATTCAAAACAAAAGCAGATATAAAAGAATGGTCTAAAAAAGTTATATCTTTAATGGAAAGCCCTGACAAGCTTGAAAATATGAGTAAGAATGCCTATGAATTTTCAAGAAAATTTACTAAAGAAACCCTTGCAGAAAGAGTGGAAAAAGAATATCAGAAGGCAATAAAACTTCAAAATATTTTTTTGAAAAATAAAGCTGATAATAGTCAGAAGAGGTGACAAATATGCAAATACTTGATGTGTTATTCGCTAAAATAATCGGTAGATTGTCGGCATTCTACATTGATATGGTGTTTAATACCAGTAAAATCGTAAAAAAAGGACATTGTGAGCTTTTGGAAAATCTCAGCAATGAGCAGTTTGTGATAGCATTTTGGCATGGTGACAGCTACTGTATGTACCCTATACTAAAAGGAAGTTCACTGCTGGTTGTAACTACAGAAGACAGAAGGGGAGATTATATATCCGAAATATCAAAATGTTTTGGATATATTCCTGTAAGAATACCTGATAAAAACAACGAAGGAAGATCGCTTATTAGGATAAGAAATAGCATTGAAAAATATAGAGGTGCAAGTATCGGCGTAACCTTGGACGGACCTCTTGGACCTTATCATAAACCGAAGGATTTCCCATTTATTACAGCACTTCTTTCAGAAAAAAGAGTACTCCCAATTTCATTGGAATTTAGCAGAAAAATACAGCTTAAAAAAAGGTGGGATAAATATACCATCCCCCTTCCCTTCAACAAAATTAAGTTGAAAACACATTTCCCCTTGAAAATTACAAAAGAGGACAAAAAAAATGGATTTTTTAATTTAAAAGAACAAATTTTGCAGGAAATGGAAAATGAAGGCTAACTTTTTATATATTATTCCTATAATCTTGGGGGTTTTGGAAACCTCAGTCTAAACACCCCTGTGTCCTCAAAAATTTCCTCTATACGATACCAGTCAACTCCCTTTTCCCGGCAGTGAACATCCATATCATCTATATACACGTCTGCACAGACCTTATTAGATGTTGTCATTCCGATACCCTCTATATTTTCATTGATTTTATGATAGGGAATGTCATTGTCCTTGAGCCATTTCTTCATTTCCTCTAGCCCTCTGTTGTTTATCGGTCGGCACGTCCATATTATTATTTTGTGTCCTTCACCGAAGAGTCTTTTTATTACCCTCTCAGCATTTGGCTTGATCTTTCCTATATTCGGGAAGGCACTCTCTACTATTGTCCCATCAAAATCTATTGCTATAATCATACACATCAACCCTTCTTTTTTGGCCTACTCAAAAGACCAATTACTTTTTTATCTAATTTACCTTTAATTATTGAAGTATACATTATAAATTTTTCAAAATAAACAGCACATTACAAATTAAAATCTAATGGATTCAATATAAGATAATTTAATCACTTTATTTATATTGGTTTTGATTAATACAAATAAAGAATATACTGACTCTCTCATGACACTTTTTTATGTTACAAGTTATTTAAAGGAAATTAAAATTATTTATGTAAACATTAATTGTGTTGTTTTAAAAAACAATGCTAAAAATATCACTAGGAGGTAATAAATGGAAAATATTATTTTGTCCCCGGGGAAATACATTCAAGGAAGTGGAGCCATGGGAAATATCGCTTCTCATGCTGGAAAAAAAGCGCTGGTTATTGCCGATGAATTTGTAATGAGTCTAACCAAAGAAAAAATCGATAAAAGTTTTTCAGATAAAGATATAGCTGTTGACTTTGAACTTTTTAACGGAGAATGCTCAAAAAAAGAAATATCTAGAATTAAGGATAAAATTGAGGCTTTCAACACTAAGATTATTGCAGGTGTCGGAGGAGGTAAGACACTGGATACTGCAAAAGCTGTTGCTTATTATACCGATCTCCCTGTTGTTATAGCACCTACAATAGCGTCTACAGATGCCCCCTGCAGTGCCCTTTCTGTTCTTTATACAGAGGATGGAGTTTTTGATGAATATCTCCTTCTTCCCAATAATCCTAACATAGTTCTTATGGACACAGATATTATTTCAAAGGCCCCTGCACGATTACTGGTTTCAGGTATGGGAGATGCCCTAGCCACTTACTTTGAGGCCAGATCATGTGCACAGTCCAATGCAAAAAATATGGGTGGTGGGCTTCCTACAGGAGCTGCTCTTACTCTTGCCAAACTTTGTTATGATACTATTCTCAAAGAAGGATACATGGCATATAATTCTGCACAATCAAAAGTTTCTACAAAAGCTCTTGAAAATATTGTTGAGGCCAATACTTACCTCAGTGGTGTAGGATTCGAAAGTGGAGGCTTAGCAGCCGCTCACGCCATTCATAACGGGCTAACATTATTAGAAGACTGTCATCACCTATATCATGGTGAAAAGGTTGCTTTTGGTACCTTGGTCCAGCTTATTCTTGAAAATGCTCCACAAGAAGAGCTCTACGATGTATTAAAGTTCTGTCTCAGTGTGGGACTGCCTACAAACCTTGAAGATATGGGTGTCAAAGAGATTGATGAAAATCTTATCATGGAAGTAGCAAAAGCTTCCTGTGCTCCTGGTGAAACTATCCACAACATGCCGTTTCTTGTTACACCGGAAAAAGTTTTCGCAGCCATTCTCACTGCTGACAGAATAGGAAAAGATTATAGATAAAAAACAACCGGCTAGTAGCCGGTTGTTTTTTATCACTCTATTCCAAATATTTTCATGTCCTCTTCTACTGTTGATATTCTCGCAATACCAAATTTTTCAACCAGTACGTTTGTTACGTTTGGTGAAAGAAAAGCAGGAAGAGTAGGCCCAAGGTGAATATTTTTTATACCTAAGTGAAGCAAAGCAAGAAGTACAATTACCGCTTTCTGCTCATACCATGCGATATTATAAGCGATAGGAAGGTCATTTATATCATCTAATCCAAAGACCTCTTGAAGCTTCATTGCTATTACTGCCAGTGAATAAGAATCGTTACACTGGCCAGCATCTAAGACTCTAGGTATTCCCCCTATATCTCCTAATGGAAGCTTGTTATATCTGTACTTAGCACATCCAGCAGTAAGTATTACCGTGTCCTTCGGAAGCTTCTCTGCAAATTCAGTATAATATTTTCTGTCCTGCATTCTCGCATCGCACCCTGCCATAACCACAAATTTCTTGATCGCTCCCGATTTAACAGCCTCTATAACCTTGTCGGCCAGAGCAATTACCTGATTATGTGCGAATCCACCGACAATCTCCCCCGTTTCTATTTCCACAGGAGGTTGACACTTTTTAGCCATTTCAATAATAGGAGTAAAGTCTTTTTTACCTTCAGCATCTTTTTCTATATGGACACATCCGCCCATCCCTGCTGCATTTGTAGTAAAGATTCTCTCTTTATATGTGAGGGATCCGCTTCTTGGTGGAACTATACAGTTACTTGTGAAAAGTACAGGTCCGTTAAATGTTTCAAACTCTTTTGTCTGATGCCACCATGATCCACCGTAGTTTCCTACAAAGTTCTCATACTTTTTAAATGCTGGATAATAGTTTGCAGGAAGCATCTCAGAGTGAGTATATACATCTACTCCTGTTCCCTTTGTCTGCTCTAAAAGCTGTTCCATATCACGCAGGTCATGCCCCGAGATGAGTATTCCAGGATTTTTACCCACACCTATGTTTACCTTTGTGATCTCAGGATTCCCGTATGTGTCTGTGTTTGCCTTGTCTAGCAGGGCCATAGCTTCTACACCGTATTTTCCCGTTTCCAAGGTCAGAGCCACAAGTTCGTCTACTGTGATATCAGGATCATCTGTAGCAAGCAGAGCTTTCTCTATGAATCCTACTATCTCCCTGTTTTTATACCCCAGGTGAGCTGCATGTTCAGTGTATGCAGACATACCCTTTAGACCATATACTATCATCTCTTTAAGAGATCTCTCATCTTCGTTTTCTGTTCTCATTACCCCGGATTTATCTGCTAAAACTCCGAAAATTCTATCCTTATCCTCATAATCTGAAATAGGATCTAGCAAATGGTTAAATTTTTCGCTAGGACAACATCCCTCAGTTTTTCTTTTAAAAATTTTCATAATTCCCGAAGGATTCTTTTTCTCACAATTTTCCTTTAGTTCATCTCTTAGCTTTACTGCCTTTAAGATCTGATCATATAAAACATCATCATCAAAGTTAGAGTTTGTTACCGTCATAAATAAAGTATTTAATATGAAATAATCTACACTTTCATCCAAATCCCCGGTTTCTCTGAGAGGTGAACTGTAAAGTGCCACACTTTTAATAGAATGAAGGAGTACATCTTGTAATTTTGCCTCTTCAGGAGTCTTTCCACATACACCTCTAATGGTACATCCTTTTCCTGATGCAGCTTCTTGACATTGATAACAGAACATTGACATATTTAATCCTCCTTTAATTTTTATTGGAACACAACAGTATTTTTCAAAAGAGTGCTGGTTTTTCCTTTATACTTAATTATAATTCTATTTCTAAACTGTTCATTCCACCTCTGATTGTCTCGATAAAAATCCTTTTTAAGCTATATTTTGAGTCCAATGTTTCTATTTGATTCTTTAATCACTTTAAGTTAGAATTATATATCACTAATTTGGAGGTGTCAAAATGCATTACTTAATTTCTGGATGTGACGAAAAAGGTGTGGAAAAAATCAAAAAATTAGAACAGGAAAACGGTCTTCTTCTTTTAGCTTATAAGGAATCACAATATGACTATGAGAATTTATCAGAGGACGATTTGTCAAAAATTAACCAGCTGGAAAAAGAACTTGGTATCAAAATTATCGCTCTAAAGAAAAAATAATAGAAAAAACAGCTAAAAAGGCACTCATACGAGTGTCTTTTTAGCTGCCTAAATATCTTTTAATATATAAATATACTTTTTCTCTCTCCTCATATATAAGGTTATGACCACCATTTATACTGTAGACCACTGCATTTGGAAAATCCTCTATTACATCTTTGGAGTTTTCCTCTGGTATGACTCTGTCTTTAGTTCCTAGTATAATAAGGGGGTTCTGATAACTCTTCTCTCTGACTACCTCATCCTCTATAAGTTTATTCAGACCATTTACCAGGTCCTCATCAGGTATTTTTAGAATATCTTCAAAATATTCTCCAAGGTAATCTTCAAATTTTGAACTACTGCTGAAATTAAGCTCTATAAAATCTCTCAGGCAACCATCTTTTTCAACTTTTAGCCTCTTTATCATTTTTTTGATTATAAGCGCTCTTGTGGTTTTTGTAAAATCTAAAGTTGGAGCTATAAGTATAGACTTTTCTATTTTTTTATCCCTAAGAAATCTTATACAGTCTAAGGTCCCCATAGACCATCCAAAAGCTATTACCTCTTGAAAATCGTCAAGATTCCTCTGATAAAGATCTTCTGAAAATATTATCTCAGCATCTAATCCCTCTAGAAAATCCCTATAAAAACTATTTGTACTACCCCAGCCTTTGAATACGACAATTGCTTTTTTCATAAGCTCACCTTCTATCTGTATAATTTTTCTTTGATTATTATCTCGTGTACTTTTTCAGGGACCATACCCGTTATATCTAGCCCTTTTTTTAGCCGTTCTCTTATCTCACTAGAACTGTATCTGTATAGGGGGCTTTCTAAAACTATTATATTCTTATGCTCTGCTCTGTATGCATATCCATTTCTTTTGAGCACTACAAACTTGCACTCCTCAACCATTTTTTCATAGTCTTTCCATTCGTGAAGATAGTCTGCAGAATCTTCTCCTATAATTTCATAAAAACTAGCGTCTATGTATTTCTTTTTTAAATTCAAAAGGGTATCATAAGTATAAGATACCCCCTTATTTTTTATCTCTATATCTGATACTTCCACGCTGTCTATATCCATACAGGCAGCTCTCAGTAACTCTATTCTTTTTTCTCCCTCAAGAAGCAGATCCTCTTTGTGAGATGGACATCCTACGGGAATAATAATTAGTCTGTCAAGCTCCATCTCTTTCAAGACATATTTTATTATTTCCACATGTCCTCTATGAACAGGGTTGAAACTTCCGCCGTAAACACCTATTTTTTTCATCAGATTCCCGACAATGCCTCTATAAGTTCTTCTTTACTCGACGCCTCTAGGATATTTTCTCTATATTCCTTATATCTGAATTTTCTTGCTATTTTAGCCAAAAGGTCCAAATATTCTTTATTGTTGTTTTTAGGAGCTCCCACAAGTATTACAAGCTTAGCATCCACTCCGTCTGGTGTATTAAATTCAATAGGATTTTTAAGAAGTGCTACGGCTATTACTATTTTGTTAAGAGATTCACATCTTGCGTGAGGAACCACTATTCCCATACCTATTCCTGTTGTCCCTACCTCTTCTCTCTGAAAAAGTCTTTCTAAAAACAGTTCTTTGTTTTCCACCGCATCACTATTTTCAGATGCCATATCCGCTAGAAGTCCTATTACCTCTTCTTTACTTTTCTTCCCATCTACCACTGTCAGCAGTTTACTGGTGAGATAATTAATCATTACATACCCTCCTAATTTTTACAATCCATTGTGTATAATATTTTCTGCACAGGTCAGATTTTTTTGAGTATTTTTAATTTCTTCTAGTCTTTTCATTGCTATATTTATAAAAATTTCTTCATTTTCATATTCATATTCTTTGAGGACATTTATATAAGCTAGAAGACTAACTCCTCTCTTAGACTTTAACATCTCCTTTGACTCCTGAGATTTTTTTATTAAATCTGATTTTGGTATCTCAGTCGCTACAAAGATGTTTTCATACTCATTAAAATTTCCCTTTACCTTGCTTATATAGGACATAGCAAGATAGATCAGCTTATCGTCAACTTCGGTATTCATAAGTCTTTTAAGAGACAAAGCCATCAGGCTTTTCTGACTGTCTATCTCTTCTAAAAGTGTATAGTGAAAAAGTGTCTTATAAAAAAGCTCTCTATCCCTCAAAAATATCTCTTTTGCATATCTTACAGCAAAATTAACATTGTTATTTGCAATTATTTTCATAAAATTTTTCATCAGATCATCAATGGTTTCTTTAGAAAGTCTCTCTATTTTTTTTGCTTTCACCCTTTCTTGAGCCTTTGCAGAAACAAGTATTTCTTTAGCCACTTCTGCATCATCATTTGAAAAAGCTGCCACCGGCAGAGCATAATTCATATTTTTCCTCTGAATTTTACCATTTCTGTCAATAGTGAAATAAGACCTGCAATCAAGAAATTCTCCAAAATAATCTAGAGCCCTGTTCCGGCCTTTTTCATTTATAATATTTTCTATAAGGTCAATTTTTTTTTCTTTCAATATTTCCAAAACGTCCATTGTATCCATTAAATTCCTCCAGACTATTTAAGTATATTATCCTCTATCATTGTAAACTCTATTTTTAAAACATATGTGTCACTCAGATTAAAATCCCGTGGAAGCTTTACCAGGTCTTTCTCTGTAGTTATTATATAGTCTGCATTCATTATTTCAGCTCTTTTTTCTATATTCTGAAAATCCTTTTTTTTAAAATGATGGTGATCCATAAAATCCACCCGTTCAATATATTCAGGTTCCAGGGAAATTACAGTTTTTTCAAAATTAAGTGGATTAGCAAGACCGGAAAAAAGCAATACTCTTTTACCTTTTATCCAAAAGAGTGGCTTCATATTCCCTTTTAAATCACATAGTGCAGATACTCCGTGTTTTGCCACCGATATATTTTTCTGATATCTTCTCAGATATTTCTTTATAGTTTCTACCTCTTTTTCACTTGCCAAATCAGATTTAGTTATAATAAATTCACTGGCTCTTTTTAGGCCCCGTTTCAAATCTTCCCTGAGAGTTCCTTTTGGAAGCAGTGCCTTTCCACCAAAAGGATTAGTGGCATCTATCAAAACCACATCTCTGTTTCTCTTTAGTTTTCTGTGCTGAAAACCGTCATCGAGAATTATTGTGTCTATATCAAAATGTTTCTTTGCATAAGAACATGCCCTATATCTATTTTTTCCAACTATAACAGGAACCTTAGCATTTATAGCATGGAGATAGGGTTCATCTCCGCTTTCTTCAGGAGAAGCAAATATCTCTCTGCCGTCACTCACAAGAAGGGGATCTCTTTTTCTCTTCCCTCTATATCCCCTTGAAACTATAGCGACCTTCTTGCCTTTCTCCTTGAGTTTTTTAGTAAAGTGTTGTACTGCAGGAGTCTTTCCAGTTCCACCTACAGTTATATTTCCTACACATATGATCTCTATGTCATCTACTTTTCTGATTTTGAAAATTCCCTTATCATATAGAGAGTTTCTAACTGTTGTAACAATATAATATATGTATGCTAAAATTTCCATTATTACCTCTCATTCTGCTATAAAAATATCTCTTTCCTCAGCCTGTTGATGGCAGCCCCAACCTCATATTTCCTTGAAAATACAAGATTGCCTTTGTCACATCTTAGATATTCGCAGATATTGTCTTTTTTCAGATGAATTTCCACCTCATTCAAGGTTTCTTTTAGACTAGTTCTTTTACTGCTAGTAAAGATCTTTTTCATCACTTCCCCTATAAAAAGGACCTGCCCTTTTTCTACCAGTTGTTCAAGAGATCTTATATCTACAGATTCCCTGTTGATTGACAACTCATCCAATTCCCTTCCCCTTATTTTACATTTTTTATCCCTGAAAAGTAAAGGAGTTTTTTTAGAATCAAGAACTCTTTGGCTTAGTTTAAATTCGTCACTGCTAACTGAAATCTTGCTCTCACTATATCTCATATCTATCTCTTTGGCTTTTTCCGTTACATCTATTACCTTGTATTCGTCAAGCATGAGAACTCTGTCAGATACAGAAAAGTAATCTCCTAGCCCCCCTACAACGATTATTGTAGATATATCTCTCTGTTTTTTCATAGACACCACTTTTTCTATAAATGGAGTTATCGGTTCCTTGTCGTGGGATATTAGTTCCTGTATTTTTCTGTCTCTAACCATAAAATTGGTGGCAGAAGTATCCTCATCTATTAGAAGGGTGTCTGCACCGAGCTCAAGTGCCTCTATGATGTTACATGCCTGAGATGTGGATCCACTGGAGTTTTCTGTCGAGAATTTTTTTGTATCTTTTTTATGGGGAAGATTGTCTATGAAGTTGCTGATATTCACCTTTTCTATACTTCTACCATCTTCTGCCCTTATTTTTACAGCATCATAACTTGTTATTACGTACTCCCTGCCGTCTCCAGGTATATGATTGTATACACCTTTTTCTATTGCATTCAGCAGGGTGGTTTTTCCGTGGAATCCCCCGCCTGTAATAGTTGTTATCCCTTTTTTTATACCCATCCCAGTTATCTGATCTTTATTTTCCAATGTAAGAGTTATTTTCATGGTATCAGGTGAAGTAAATTTTACCGCATTACTCATAGGCCTGTCATCTACAGAGCTTTTTCTAGCCAAAACTGCTCCTTCAGCTACAAAGGCTATTATATCTCTTTTTTTTATCTCTTCTCTTATCATAGTAGCTTTTTCATTTACCTCTATATGCTTTTTCAAAAGTTCAGTTTTTATATTCTCCTTTTTCAGTGCCCTTGGCATCTTTATCACTTCGTTGAAAATAAGGTTTTGAGCTTCTTTACCAAGTATTGTTCTTCCACGTGCGGGAAGATTCACATAAAATCTTAAGGTTAAAATATCCCCCTTTATATCTACCGCACTTCTTTTCATTATCTCCTGTCCCGGTGAAAGTATAGAAAGATCGGCACCTTTTATATTTCTAGAGCTTTTGCCATTCCTCTCTCTAAGGGAGTCCCCTATTTTTCTCAAAACATAGTCTTCAAAAGCAGTTTTTCTAGCCTCTCTGTCATATAATTCTTTTTCATATCTGTATTTTTTCAGGTCTATTTCTATGGAAAAAAGAGAGGGAGATGCATATGGATCTCCCTGAACTCTTAAAATATTTAAAGTATAGTCTGTAAATTTGTAATTACCCTTTATATCCTTATATGACTTATAACCTTTCCCGTCTATTCTTTTTAATATAGTTTCTAAATTTTTCAAAACAATCACCTACATTGTCACCGATATTATTCTAGATTCACCTATCTCCTTATTCATAGTAACGCCATAAAGGGTGTCTGATTCCTTCATAGTTTCTTTATTATGAGTAATCAGGATAAATTGTGACTTATCAGTAAACTCCTTTAATTTTCTTATTAATTTTTTAGTGTTGGTTTCATCTAGGGCGGCCTCTATCTCATCAAAAAAAGTAAAAGGACTAGGTTTATACATAAATATAGCCATTATAAAGGCAACTGCCACCATAGATTTTTCTCCGCCAGATAAGAGTGTTATTGACTGACGTTTCTTGTTTCTGTATTTTACCAGGAGTTCTACTCCTGTTTCTTTTATGTTCTCAGTATTTGTGAGTTCTAATTTCCCTTCAGAATTACTCAGTATCTCCTTGCACATATACCCAAAGTTTTCATTTATAGATTTATAAGCTTCAAAGAATCTCATCTCTATAATACTCTCTATCTCTTTTATAAGTCCCCTCAGAGATTTTTCGCTGCTTAGAAGATCATTTCTCTGACCCAAAACAAATTCATATTTGGTTTTGATCTCCTGAAATTCCTCTATAGCCAGAAGATTTACTGTCCCTAGGGCCTTTATCCTCACCTCTAGTTTCATGAGTTTTTGGTTGGCCTCTTCTAAGTCTCCCTCCACTACTTTGGCTTCTGCTTCAGAGAGCTCGTCAAGTTTTACATTTAGATTTTCTATACCTATCTCTAAATTTTCTTTTTTAGAAAATTCCTGAGACAGCTTATTATTCTCTATTACTATTTTATTTTCGATGTTTTTTACCTGTTTTATTAGGTCTCTTTCCTCTTTTTCCAGTTCACTATACCGGTTCTTCTTACTTTTTATATCTACAAACTCTTTTTCATACCTCAGATTTTCATTTTCAAAGGATTTTTCCAGATAGTCCAGTTTTCCTGACAGTTCCTCTAGCCCCTTGTAAAGTTTTTCGACTCTTTCAGAAAGACTGTTTCTCTGAATCTCCATCTCCTTATAAAGTTCCTTTTCCTTAAAGAGCTCCCTTTGAATCTGTTTCAGTTTTTCCTTGTTGTTCATATAGTTTATTTTTTTATCCGAAAAATCATTTTTTATACTTTCTATCTCATCTTTCAGCTTTATAACTTTCTTATTATCATCTTCTATAATAGTTCTGAGGTTGTTCATAACCTCTTCTACTTCAAGTTTTTTCCCATGGGCATTTTTTTCCTGTTTCTTATATTCTGAGATGTAGAGTTCCTCTTCTTTGATCTCCATCTCCACTATCTTCATACCCTTTACAATTTTTTCATCTTTGGATTTTAAATCCTCCATAAGTTCTGCCAGCTTTTTTACATCTATACGGAGTTTCTCTTTTAAGTCGTCCATTGTCATGAGCTCTTCTTCTGTTTTCTCCATGAGAGTGGTGAGCTTGTTGTATTCTTTCTCCTGTATTTTATATTCTGAGCTGAGCTTCTTCACAACCTCTGCAAGTTTTTTTATCTCTTTTTTTCTTTCAAAAATCTGAGAACTTGCAGACCTCAGATTTTCTCCACCTGTTATTCTTCCACGTCCAGACAAAAGTTCCCCGGAAATAGTTACAATATTCCCCCTGTGGACATTTGCTTTTGAAAGCCTAAGGGCTGTATCCATATCTTCCACAACCAAAAGATTTCCCAAAAGAAAATTCACAACCAAGGCGTATTTTTCAGGATATTCCAAAAGGTCTGCAGCTATTCCTACCACACCCTTTTCCTTGGGAGATTTTACCTCTTTCCCTGTTTTTATCGTATCAAATGCGAGGAAAGACGCCCTTCCAGCTTTTTTCTCTTTCAGAAATTTTATACACATCTTGGCTGTTTTGCTGTCCCTTACTATTATATCCTGTAAGTTCCCGGGAATAGCAGCCTCTATAGCTCTTTCATACTCTTCAGGTATATTCACAAGAGAGATAAAGGCCCCCTCCACTCCATCTATACCTGCATTTAATATCTCCTTTACTCCCTTATAAAATCCCTCGTTGTTCTCATCAAGTTTCACGAGGTTTTCAAGCTTTGTATTATTCATCTTGAGGTTATAATCTGTCTCCCTCATTTTACTGTGCACCTTGTTCATGTCCAGACTAACCTGGGTTATCTTCTCCTCCATAGCCTGAGTCTTGCCGTCGATTCCCTTATATTCTCTTTCTTTTTCATCGTGCTCTTTTTCCGATCTCTCAATTTCTAGATTATTCTTGGAGATCTTGGTTTTGTACTCTTCTATCTCCTCTTTCAAGGTTTCTATCTTTGAAAAGCTGCTTTTCATTCTTCTAGAAGTATTTTCTGTATCATTTATGAATTTTAGCCTGTCTACTTCTAGGGACATGAGTTTATCTTTCTTCATATTTAGTGAGAGTTCATTTTCTCTTTTTATCTCCTCTTTTTCAGAGATGAAAAGTTCAAATTTATTGTTTTTAGATTCCTGGGAAGTAAGTTCTCCTTTGGTCACAATCTCTTTTATCTCTAGAGCTCCTAGCTCCCTTTCCTTTTCCAAAAATTTTTCCTCTAATTTCGATAAGGAATCTTTCTTTTCAACCAGTTCTCTTTCGTAGGACTTTATCCTCTCGGTAAATATGGTTTTGTCGTTTATTATCTTATCTATATCTTTTTTAAGGTCTATATTTTTTTGAGTCATAGCCTCGATCTCTTCGTTTAGACCCTCTCTCTCTGAGTTTGCCTTTTCCAGTTTTCCCTCTGAATATTCAAAGTTTTTCTGTTGCTCTTTTATTCCAGACTGGAGATTTTCAACAGTCTCATTAATTCCGTCTAATCTCAGACTTTTTACCTTTAGTTCTCTTTCATATATACCTTTTGCCAGAGAGTCTCTTTCACTTTGAAGTTCTCTGTATTTCAAGGCTTTTTCTGCCTGTTTCTCCACCCTGTTTTTATTTTCTTCCATCTCCCCTATAATAAGGTCGATTTTTTCTATCTCACCCTGGACTTTTTCCAGTTTTTTTTCTGATTCTATTTTTCTTATTTTTACTTTTTTAATACCTGCTGCTTCCTCTATAATCTCCTTTATCTCCTTGCTAGAAGATGAGATTATTCTTTCCACCTTACCCTGTCCTATGACAGAATAGGCACTTTTACCTACCCCGGTATCTAGGAAGAGTTCGCTTATATCTTTCAGCCTAGCTTTAGCATCATTTATGAGGTACTGATTTTCTCCTGTTTTGTAGAGCCTACGTGTAACTTTTATATCATCTATCTCTAGGGGCAATACCCTGTCAGAATTATCTATATATAGTGACACTTCAGCCAGACTTTTAGGTTTTTTGTTTTTACCTCCTGAGAAGATTACGTCCTGACTCTCTTTAGCCCTTATATTTTTATAGGACTGTTCTCCCAAAACCCAGAGGATAGCATCTAGTATATTGGACTTCCCGCTTCCGTTAGGTCCAACTATAGAGGTTATCCCTGTGTTAAAATCAAGGCTTATCTTCTCTGCGAATGACTTAAATCCATTTATTTCAACTGCTTTTAAGTGCATTTCCCACTCCCAATATTAAAGTATGTAGTTGTCTAAATTTTCTTCTTCTGTATCACTTTTAAAAATCTTGTCTACGTCACGTTTGCCTATTTTTATCTTTTTTTCACCTTCATAGGGAGCCTCAAACATAATATCTTTAAGTATTGTTTCCACTACAGAGGCAAGCCTTCTAGCTCCTATATTTTCTACACTTTCATTTAGCTCTATGGCCACTTCTGAGATTCTGTCTATTGCCCCTGGTGTAAAATCTATCTCTACATTATCAGTTCCTAAGAGTAGTTTATACTGCTGAATCAGATTGTACTCCACTGCTGTCAGTATTTTTATAAAATCCTCTTTCTCCAGGTTTTTAAGCTTTACCTTTACCGGAAACCTTCCCTGAAGCTCAGGCATAAGGTCAGAGGGACTAGAAAGTGTAAAGGCCCCTGCAGCTATAAATAAAATATGATCTGTTTTTACAGCTCCGTATTTTGTCATTACTGTAGTTCCTTCTACAATAGGAAGTATATCTCTTTGAACTCCCTGTCTTGAGACCTCTCCTCTCGATGCTCCCTCTCTCTCTGCTATCTTGTCTATCTCATCTATAAATATGATCCCGTCCTCTTCTGTCATCTTTACAGCTTCTGGAATAAGACTTTCCATATCTATACTCTTTTCTATCTCATCTTTCAGTATATATTCAACTGCATCTTTTGTTTTCAGCTTTATTTTCTTTTCTTTCCCACCTGATGGAAAACTTGACATGATATTTTCTATTATCCCCTGCATACCCTCATCTGGTGAATTCCCTGCAGAAAAAACCTCAACTACCGGTGAGTCTGACCTTTTGGATTTTTCAACTTCTACTTCCAGTTCATCATACTTTCCCTCTTTTATCTCTTGAATTATTTTTTCTTTTTCATCTGTATTAACAGTATCATATGGTTTTAATAATTTTGCCACTTTTTCTAAAACCTGAGACATAAATTTTTCTCTTAAATTTTCAATTTTTTCAGTTTTTATTTTCCTTATGGTTATCCCCACAAGGTCTTTTATCATACTCTCTACATCCTTACCTACATATCCAACCTCTGTATACTTAGTGGCCTCTACTTTCAGAAATGGTGAGTCTGCAATTTTTGCGAGCCTTCTGGCAATCTCGGTTTTACCAACTCCTGTAGGTCCCATGAGAATAATATTTTTAGGAGTTATCTCCCTTCTCATTTCGCTATCCTCTATAGCCTTCCTTCTATATCTGTTTCTAAGAGATATTGCTACATTTCTCTTGGCTTCATCCTGAGACACTATATATTTATCTAGTTGTTCCACTATCTCTCTGGGTGTTAATTTTTTCTCCATTATTTCCTCTCCTATTTTTCCCAATTTATCTCATCAATTATATAATATTTAATTCTTTATTACAAGGATGATGAAGTATCCAAACCTTATTTTTTGGCAAAAAAAGACAAGACTCTTCAGTCCTGCCTAGTTTCCTTCACTCCAATATCTATTTTTTCTCCTAAAAACTTTGGTTGTGTATTTAAAATATTCACATCTAAAAAAGCTTTTGCCCTTGCGAAAAACTCTCTCAGATAAACCGATTTCTTTTTAGGATCTCTTGCATTAAAAGCTATGACATCTATTCCGCGTTTTCTGCCTATATAGACTGCCCTCTCATTTTGAAATTTTTGAGATATAATCAAGTAACTATCCTGTCCAAAGACTTTTTGGGCTCTTATGACAGAGTCTAGGGTACGAAATCCAGCATAGTCAAGAATCAATTTTTCTGATGGAATGCCCATTTTTAATAAAGTTTTTCTCATTCTTACAGGTTCATTATATTCTTTTTGACTATTGTCCCCGCTCAATATGAGGTACTCTACCTTTCCTTTCATAAGTGCCTTATAAGCAGCTTCCATTCTGTACTTATAGAAATGATTTATTCCACCGCCTATGATATATTTACTAGTTCCCAAGACAAGGCCAACTTTTCTCTTAGGAACCTCTTCCACACTTTCATAGACATAATTCCTTGAAAAAAACTTTATCGAGAGATTGCTTATACAAAGAAACAGAACCGGTATTAAAAATATATAAAATATCCCTTTTAAAAGTTTTTTCATGCTTATCCCCTGCGTTTTTTTATTGTTTTTACCTGATAAAGAACAGTAAATTTAGTGGCTTACGACTGTTAGCTTTATAAAAAATTAACCTTCGCAAAATATCCACATCTATATTTTAACCTTTATCTCTGATTTAGACAATTTATTTTAAATCATTTTTCTGTTCCGAAAAACTTGGCCATTATTCCTTCGACAACAGCACCCCCTATACACCTGGCCTTATCCGATATGCTATAGCAGTTTTTCACCTGGTAATCTCGTGGATCCACATCAGCCATTTTAAGCCCTTTTTTTACAATTATCCCATCAGGAAGTATGCCTCTTATTACTCCTGATATCTGACTCTTAACATGGGTTTCTCCTACTACAGCGATTGTTTCCCCCTTCGAAACTATCTCACCGATATTTTTTACTGCCTTTAAAACTCCATCTGCTGGAGAATGGATCACCCTCTCAACAGAATAACCACCTATACTCCCTGGATTTCCAGTATTTGCAAGGGCTTCTCCGCCATATATAAGTCTTCCAAGATCATGTCCTCTCATGGTTTCAACCACTACATGACAGTCTTTTCCCGCAGTGAATCCTGGTCCTAGAGCTATGACCAGAGAAGCCATATTTATATTTGTACCTAGATTTTTTTTGGCAATTATTGCATCTACAACTACGTGAGGCTTCAGCTCTTTTATCGATCTTCCATCAGGATCTATCAGTACAGGTATCTTATTGTCTTTTGATTCTTCTATGGCCTCCTTAGAGGATGACACGAGAACTCCTTTTATTCCTTCTACAAGAGATTCCTTCTCATAGACCGCCTCTGAAAAAGCTACTTTCCTTCTTATGGCCACGGGCTTTTCACATTCTAAAATTATCACTTCCATCCCGCATCTCTTTAGTTTATAAGCCACCCCTGTTGCTATATCACCGCCGCCTCTAACTATCACCCTGCATCTTTCCATATATCTCCTCCAAGTCCTCAAGGCTGTCTACATCCTTAAATAAAAGATGATTCATAAAATAAACCTCATTTATTTGTGATGACTTCCTTATTATCTCTCTGCCTCCTGTATCTCCCTCTATTTTTAATAGTTCTGTTTTTTTCTCCTGGGGAAAAAATACAGGGGTACTTTTTTGCCCGTCAGTTACAGGTAAGGTTATTATGTTTTTTTTATAAAACTCCCACATGAGCTTTAAAACTATCTCTTCAGAAAGCATCGGCTGATCAACAGTGAAGAAAACAATCCCCTCACCTGAGCTTTGAGAGACGCCCAGTTTTACACTTTCACTCTGCCCTAAATTAGAATTTTCATTTTTTATATATTTTACTTTGTATTTTTCACCTAGTTTCATGGTTTCGTCATCTTTTCCTACGAGAATAACCTCGTGAAACTCCATATTTGAAAGAATTTTCAAAATCCTTTCTAGCATCGTCTCTCCCTGAAACTTTATAAAAAGTTTATTTCTACCCATACGTTTGGAAAAACCAGAGGCCATGATCACAGCACTGACCTTATTATATCTGTAAATTTCACCAGATTGCAAGTTTCCCATGTAGATTTCTTCACCATGTCTAGTTTTACAGTGCTTTAACGCTTTTTCAAAGGATGTTAGTTCTTTTATCTTATCTAGAAAAACAACTTTTTTTCGTGTAAGACCCTTTTTTTCGATTATATAGCTGTTATTTTCATCTCCAGCTTTTTCAAATACCATTAAAAGAAGTTCCCTTATGCTTATCCTGTCACCTGCAGATTCTCCATTAATTTCAAAAACAAGGCCAGTTTCATCACCAGTGACAGTGATTATATCTTCCTTTTGTATTTCAAAAAATTCCACTGCCATCCCCCTTATTGTTTAAAATTATTATACAACTCAAATTACTATCTGAAAAAAATTTCCCTAAATTACTGAATTTATCTGAATATCAGAATCAAAAGATTTTGTCACGAATGGGCACTAATAAAAGATAAGGAAATTAACACGAATAAGGATAAAACCTTTTGGACACAGAGGGCACAGAGAAAAAAATAGAGTTTCATAGAGTTAAAATTAAAACTATAAATACCTTCTTTTGCGAGAGTTTTTTATCTCTTTTCCCGTACTATCGATAAAAGCAGAATTAAGAATAGTCAAAAATTAAGGAATAACTGTGCACATGCTTTTTATTCAGGTTTATATCATTTTTCATTTTTTGAATTTTCAAGTCGCAGGGCTTATACAGGAAAGAGCCTGCACTCAGCCGTCTTGCAGAATAAGTTAAGGGAGTTCAAGGAGCGTCAGCGACTATGAAACACCTTATCCAGTGGATGAGCAGGGAACCGAGGACTGTAGCTTACAAAGGCGCTAAAAGAAATATACACTTCCTAGACATTTGAAAATTCTTGATTTTCTTTGGTTACTTTTGCCCTGACCAAAGGGAGGAAATGCCCTTGGGGTGCTTTTATCAAGAAAAGAAAGTAACACAGGTTTTCGAATAAATTCATTACTTTAATCTAAAATAAAAATAGCTCCCTAGGCTATTTAATATAGTTTTTTTACTTTTCATTATAAGCTATTTTATTTTTTCTTAAAAAGAAAATAATTATATAAAATTTACGCAATTTCTTTAAAACAAAAATTAATATTCATAAAAAATAAACTCTTATTTTTTTAATACAAGACCCCTATAAATTATAGGGGCCAATTTTTTACATATTTTCCATTATACCCAAAAGAACTTTCTCAGCTGTTATGGGCAATTTTCTGATCCTTACTCCTGTGGCATTATATACTGCATCTGCTATGGCAGGGGCAGGTGTATTTACTACTACCTCTCCTAGGGACTTAGCTCCAAACGGACCTGTAGGCTCGTGGGAATAAACAAATTCCACTTCTATATTTTTTATATCTCTCCTGCAAGGTATCTTATACTGCATAAGGGTGTCATTTTTTACCCTCCCCTTGCTGTCATACTGTATGTCTTCATACAAGGCAAGGCCTATTCCCTGGGCTGTCCCCCCCTCTACCTGTACTCTTGCCAGATTTGGATTTATAGGAAGTCCGCAGTCCACTACAGATAAAAAGTCTAATACTTCTACCTCTCCAGTCTCTGGGTCTACCTCTACTTCTGTAAATCCTGCTATAAAGGGTGGCGGAGAATTATCTCCCCCCCATGTTCCTGTCACAGTTATCTGATTCCTACCTTCAAAGGAGATGAGCCTGTTTGCCAGTTCCTCTAAAGAGATTTTCTCACCATTTTCAGTTTCCACATTCTTTCCGTCAAAGAAGATCTCGTCATTGGAAACTCCCAGTATTTCAGAGGCTCCCTTTATTATCTCCGACCTCATTTTATTGGCAGCTATTATGACTGCATTTCCTGTGACATAGGTACCACTAGATGCGTATGCACCTGGATCATATGGAGATACATCGGTGTCGGCTGAGTTCAGTATTATCATGTCTACACTGCATTCTAAAACCTCTGCAGCCATCTGAGTCAGCACCGTATCACTACCCTGACCCATATCTGTAACGCCTAAAAACAAGGTATAAGTCCCGTCGTCTCCCAGTTTTATCGTTGCTGCAGCAGTATCTAGCCCGGCTATACCGGAGCCCTGCATGGTTACTGCCATTCCCGCTGCTCTTATCTTACCATCCTCAGTAATTCTAGAAGGATATTTTTTATCCCATCCAAAAATTTCCTTTCCCTTTTCAACGCATTTTTTTATATCTCCGCTGACTATATATTTTTCAGGGGCAGGTTCCACCAGGTTTTTTTCTCTTATGACAGTAGGATCCATCCCCAGTTTTTTAGCAAGTTCATTTATGGCAGATTCCACTGCAAAAGTTCCCTGGGTGGCCCCGTAGCCTCTGAAGGCCCCTGCAGGCATTGTATTTGTATATACGATTTTGGCATCATATTTCACAGCGGCCTTGTCGTATAGGGGCGATGTTTTAAATGCCACCAGCTTGGTCACTGTAGGAGCATGCTCCCCGTAGGCTCCTGTATTAGAAAGTATATCTATGCCAAACCCCTTTATATTCCCCTCTAAATCTGATCCCATTTTTACCTTTAATCTCATTCCGTGTCTAGAAGTTGTGCAGGTATGAGTTTCACTTCTGTCATATATCAATTTAGCAGGCTTACCGGTTTTAAGAGTTACAATAGCTGGAAAAATTTCAGTGGCAGCTGTCTGCTTTCCTCCGAATCCGCCACCGATCCTTGGTTTTATTACTCTTATTTTGCTTCTTGGGATCTCTAGGGCTCTTGCCAGATGTCTTCTGACATGGAAGGGTATTTGCGTAGAACTTATTACACAGAGTCTCCCATTGACGTCTAGGTAGGTTGAGCTTCTATATGTCTCCATCATTGCATGGATTTGAGGCTGAGTATAATATGTTTCCTCTATTATGACATCACTCTCTATAAAGGCTTTCTCTAAGTCTCCATTTTCTATGACATAACTAGATGCGATGTTTCTCTCTCTTTCCATCCCTATATTAAAATTCTGGTGAACGTCCTCTTTTTGAACCAAGACAGGATTATCTACGGCTTTTTCATAATCAAGAACTGCATCTAAAACATCATACTGAACTTTTATAAGGTTCATAGCCTTAACAGCTGTCTTTTCATCTACAGCTGCTATTATAGCAACCTCATCTCCTACATATCTGACATATTCATCTAATATTCTTCTGTCATAGGGAGATGGCTCAGGGTAAGACTGCCCTGCCAAAGTAAATTTTGTCATAGGTACATCTTCATGTGTTAAGATGCATTCTACACCTGGTACTTTTTCAGCTATACTTTTATCTATACTTATTATTTTAGCCGAAGCATGAGGACTTCTCAGAATTTTTATTATAAGTGGGTTATTGTTTATACTTAGATCATCTGTGTAGACAGGTCTTCCTGTTATGACACCTATACCGTCTACTTTTTTGATCCCCTGACTTACTATTTTCATCTAGCTCTCTACCCCCATATATTTTTTTATCGCCCTCAACTGAGAGACATACCCTGTGCATCTGCATAGGTTACCATTGAGATAATGGACTATATCCTCTTCAGTTGGATTTTCTAGTTCTTTTTTCATTGCAAGCACAGTCATTGTAAATCCCGGAGCACAAAACCCGCATTGCTCTGCTCCCTCTCCTGCCATAAATTCTGCAAATTCCAAAGCGTCTTTTTGAAGTGCCTCTATAGTTGTTATCTTTTTTCCTGCTACTCTCACACTTAGAGTGGAGCAGGATAATACAGGTTTTTCCTCCACCCACACTGTGCATAGTCCGCAAGATCCTGTATCACAGCCTTTCTTAACACTTAGAAACCCATATCTTCTAAGGGTATCCACCAGATATTCATCACACTCTATATTAAAATTCATCTTTCTTCCATTTACTACTACATCTATATTCATTACATTACCTCCACTAGAGCTCTTTTCAGCATAACTTTGCAGACAGCCTTTCTATACTTTCCAGAGGCCCTCATATTGTCTCCAAAGGTAAGCTCATCTGAGGCTAGCTGGCATATATCTTCAATATTTTCTTCTGTTAATCCCTCTGTTTTTATTTTCTCCATTGCTTTAGTTGCCAAAACAGCTTTTCCAGGTCTTGCACCAACTGCAATTCTTATCCCATCAACTGTGTTAGATGCCACCACGTTAAGTACTGCATAGTCACTTTTACTCTTTCTTATAGTCTGAAAACTCCCCTTAGCAGACCTGTTTTTTATCAAAATCTTAACCAAAATATCCTGTTTTATATCTGATTCTAAAAATTTATCAAGAGGCATCTCTCCTGCCTTAAAAAGGACTACAGAGGTGTCTAAAGCCAAAAGTCCAGGTATAAAATCAGAAAACCCATATTTAGAAAAAACTGTAGCTCCTGCTGTTACCACATTACGAAGCTGCACTCCTACTATATCCTCTACAGAACGGGCAACTATCCCGTTGAATTTTTTTTTCAAAATATCACTAGTTTCGATATCTCTCAATGTAGTCATTGCACCGATTTCAATATTTTCCCCTTCCTCTCTTATAAAGGAAAGGTCTAATGCTGACAGGTCAATAGCTGTAGACAGACGTCTGTTTCCCATCTTAATGTAAGCGGTACCTCCCAAAATTGCATTGTTCTTGTTTTTTACTAGCATATCGTAAGCTTCTTCTAGAGATGAAGCTAAAAGATATTTTGAAAAAGTAAACAATTTAAAACCCCCTACCTAAAACCTTATAATAAAAAACACCCATCTCTCCATTTTTAAGTGAAGAAAATAGGTGCTTATTCCACTATTTTTCTCTTCACTCATAGTTAAGTCATTTACGGCAACTTTTTAGAAACGCCTATCCATATTACAGGCATATATGAGTGTGACAATTCAAAACATTATAACATGAAGAAAGTTTTTTAACAACTTCATAGATCTATCTAATGTTAAAATTTAATTAAAAATTTATTTTCCAAAGGAACAGTTAGGATATCTGCACTCATTGCAGTTTTGGCAGAGGCCTCCGCTGCCGTACCTCATTATATCCCCTTTTTTAATTTTTTCTCCTGCAAGAACTCTAGGGAGTATCAAATCAAATACAGTTCTTTTACTATACATTACACATCCAGGAAGTCCCATTATAAACGTGTTTTCCAAATAAGACAAAAGAAACATAGAGCCAGGAAGTACTGGGGATCCATAGCTTACAAGTTCTCCTCCCATCTCTATAATAGAACCAGGAGTGAGGTCATCAGGATCTACAGACATTCCCCCTGTGCATATTATCATATCTACTGCATCTTCTAGGTGGATTTTTATTGCCTCTTTTATCTTTTCTATTTCGTCAGGTACTATTATCTGAGAAGTTACTTCACAATTATATTCTGTTAGTTTTTCCCTAACTACCGGTCCAAATTTATCCGTTATTCTGTTGTTGTAAACTTCACTTCCTGTGGTAACTATCCCTACCTTCATCCTTTGAAACTCTTTTACATTTATTATTTTATCTGCTGTTAACTTTTTAGCATTTTCCATCTTTTTTTTATCTATTACTAGGGGGATAACCCTCGCCCCGCCTATTATATCTCCCTTTTTAACTGGTATATTTTCAGGTAAGGTGGCAAAGGATATCTCTCCTAACATATTAAGTTCAAATAGTTTTTCCTTATCAACCTTGAGAAGACCGTCCCTTGAAGCATAAAAATTTATTTTCCCCTCTTTTATCTCCTCACTCAAATAAACATTTTTTCCGCATCCTATTTCACCTAAAGTTACCGCAGCATCATTTTCATGAAGTTCATCTTTTCCAAGTTCAAATATATATATATGATCTTTTCCCAGAGTCAGAAGTTTTTCCACATCTTTTTCCCTTATTATATGCCCTTTTTTAAATGCTCTACCCTTAAACTTCCCAGGAACTATCTCTGTTATATCATGGGAAATAATATGTCCAATGGCATTTACTGTTTTTATCTTTTTCACAAACTTTCTCCCTGTATTTTTACTTTTTTCACTTCAAGCATATGTCTGCCGCTTCCTTGATTTTTTATCTTTAAGATTTCAGCCATTATTCCCAATGCTATTTCATTGGGCTCTCCACTTGAAATGTCAAGACCTATAGGCGAATAGATCTTTTCAAGTTTTTTTATGCTTATACCTTCATTTACAAGTTCTTTATAAGTGTCAGTTATTTTTTTACGGCTTCCTATCATGCCTATATATGCCAATTCCTTCTCAAGGACTGCCTTAAGTGCCACCTTGTCCGAGGCGTGTCCCCTGGTTACAATCACCACATAAGATCCATCATCTAAAGAGTATTCTTCTAAAATTTTCCCTATATCTCCCCACAATAGTTCATCTGCCTGAGGAAATCTTTTTCTATTTGCATACTCTTCTCTATCATCTATTATGACCGTATACATATTTAAAAATTTCCCCAACTTATAAAGCTCATTCCCCAGGTGTCCGCCACCTACTATTATAAGCTTCTTCCTTTTTTCAAAAACTTTTACATATCCTTTTACTCTTCCTCCACATTTCATATGAAGTTCCCCATCTTCTATTAGTTCAAAATCAAATTTTCTATTTTTACCTTCCCCTATAGCTTCTAGTGCAGAGTTTACAACCTGATACTCCAAGTTTCCGCCACCTATGGTTCCCACTATACTTCCGTCCTCAAATACTCCCATTAGAGAGCCTGACTTCCCTGGACTAGATCCCTCTACCTCTATTAATGTCACAAGAGCCGCCTTTTCACCTCTTTCTATTCTTCTAGCAATTTCTGTCATTAACCTGCCTTCCATATCTATCTCCCCCTATTCAAGATCTTTTAATTAAATTATTATTTTTTTAATATAAGCAATTATATCCTAAATCTTAAAATTGAACAAATGTATACTAACTTATCTCTCTGAAATTTAGATCGAATGAACTTCAAATAATAAATCATCCCCAAAATTATGAACATAGGCATTATTATATATTAATTTCTAGGTCAGAATATACGCCATATATACATTGTAGCTTTACTCATATATTATTTGAAAATGGATAACACTAGCATTATCCAGATTTATTGTATACTATATGTATAGTGCAATGTAAAATTTAACTGCCTACTATTTTATAAAATACAAATTAATTTTTAATAGAAATAAATAATATCTTGGAGGGGCATTTATGGAAGAAAAAGTACTTGTTGTAAAAAAAGGGTTGTGTAAGGGCTGTGAAATCTGTGTTGAATTCTGTCCAAAGGATGTTTTGGAAATGAAGGATGGAAAAGTCAATGTTAAAAATATCAGCGCATGCATACAGTGTAATATGTGTGGTAAACTATGTCCTGATTATGCTATCGGTATTAGGAGGAATGGATAATGAGCAAAATTAAGTTTATGCAAGGAAACGAAGCTTGTGTTGAGGGTGCCATCGCTGCAGGGATGAAATTTTTTGCAGGGTATCCTATCACACCATCAACTGAGATCATGGAAAAGTCTGCTGAAATGCTTCCTAGAGTTGAGGGGAAATTTATTCAGATGGAAGATGAGATCGCCGGTATCGCTGCTGCAATCGGTGGATCAATTGCAGGATCAAAGTCTATGACTGCAACAAGCGGACCTGGATTCTCACTTAAAATGGAAAACCTAGGATATGCAGTAATCGCTGAGATTCCTTTAGTTGTTGTAAATGTACAAAGAAGCGGACCAAGTACGGGTCTTCCTACATCTCCATCTCAGGGAGATATGATGCAGGCTAAATGGGGAACTCACGGTGACCATCCTGTAATTGCTCTTTCACCATCTACAGTACAAGAGTGCTATACTCTCACAGGGAGGGCTTTCAACCTGGCTGAAAAATACAGAATGCCTGTTCTTTTCATGCTAGATGAGGTTGTTGGACATATGAGAGAAAAAGTAGTTTTAGATCCAACTCTTATTGAGGAAATAGTAGACAGAGCAAAGCCTGCAAAAGACGATGCTTCTTACCTTCCTTATGGAGTATCAGGAGATGAGCTTGTTCCTAAAATGTCTCCTTTCGGAGAGGGACACAGATACCATATCACCGGTCTTGTACACGATGAGACAGGCTTCCCTACAAACAGTACAAAAGTTGCAGATAAGTTAATGACAAGATTAATGAATAAAGTTGAAAAAAATAAAGATGATATTATTCAGTATGAAGAATACATGATGGAAGATGCTGAATATGTTATATTCTCTTATGGAAGTACAGCCAGATCTTCAAAGCAGGCAGTTATGGATCTTAGAGAAAAAGGGATAAAAGCGGGATTATTCAGAGCCATTACAATCTGGCCTTTCCCTGAGGAAAGAATCAGAGAATTAGCTCAAAAGTCAAAGGGAATTCTTGTGGCTGAGATGAATCTAGGACAAATGGTTCTTGAGGTTGAGCGTATTGCCAACGGAAGTTGTCCTGTAAAACTAATGGGTAAAGGTAACGGAGAGTTCATAAGCCCTGCAGAAATAGTTGAAAAATTTGGGGAGGTAATGTAATAATGGATACTTGTAAAAATAAAAGCTATTATAGAGAAGATAAATTACCTCACATCTGGTGCCCTGGATGTGCCCACGGTATAGTAATGCACGCACTGGTTAATGCCATAGAAAATATAGGTCTAAACAAAGACGACGTGTGTGTGGTATCTGGTATAGGATGTTCATCTAGAGCTCCTGGATATTTAGATTTCAACACTTTACATACCACTCACGGAAGAGCCCTTGCTTTTGCTACAGGGATAAAAATGGCAAAACCTGGTATGAAAGTAATCGCACTAGGGGGAGACGGCGACTTCACTGCAATCGGAGGTAACCATCTAATCCATGCTGCAAGAAGAAACATCGACATCGCGGCAATTATTTTTAATAACAACATATACGGAATGACAGGGGGGCAATTCTCTCCTACAACTCCTATTGGTGATTATGCTACTACAACTCCTACTGGAAACATCGATCCGAACTTTGATATAGTTAAGCTTGTAGAAGGTGCAGGTGCTAGTTATGTAGCAAGAGGTACTGCATACCACTTTGACGCTCTTGTAAAATTATTTGAAAATGCCATCAACCACAAAGGATTCTCTCTGGTAGAGGCTGTAAGTACTTGTCCTACAAGTTACGGAAGAAAAAACAAAGGATTCAAGGGGAACCCTGCCGCCATGCTTAAGTATATGAGAGACAACAGCGTTCCTGTGGCTGCTGTTGCAAAACTTCCAAAGGAAAAAGTAGAAGGAAAGCTTGTTATCGGGGAATTCAAAAACGAGCAGAAACCTGAGTACACAGAAGAATATCAAAAAATCATAGATAAAGTAAGAGGGGTGTAGGAGATGGCAAAGGAAATCAGATTAAGCGGTTCAGGTGGACAGGGTCTTATTTTGGCAGGTATCATCCTTGCAGAAGCTGCCTTAAAACAGGGTAAAGTAGCTGTTCAGTCACAATCTTACGGTCCTGAAGCAAGAGGAGGAGCAAGTAAGTCTGAGGTTATCATAAGTGATACTGAGATTCTTTACCCAAAGGTAAATCAGGCTGATATCTTTCTTTCACTGACTCAGAAATCTTTTGATACATACGGAAGCGGAAACAAAGAAAACTGTAGCATTGTAATAGATTCAAGTGTTAAGACTCCAGAAGGTTTAAACGTAATTAAACTTCCTATTCTTGAGACGGCTAAGGAAAAAGTAGGAAACTCGATAGTTGCAAACATCGTATCTCTCGGGGCTATACAGGCAGCTACAAACATTGTAGATAGAGATATTCTAGAAGAGGCTATCCTCGGAAGAGTTCCTACCCATGTAAAAGAGCTAAACAAGAAGGCATTCCAGGCTGGTATTGATTTAGTTAAAAATGCATAATTAATATAAATAATCTATTTAGTATAGGGGCTCTCATAGAGGGCCCTTTTAATATTATTTCATCCCAATATCCATAGTTCTAGAGTAAGATAACTAACCTATGTTGTTACTTTTATTTTAGAGTAAAGTATTGAATTTATAAGGATTCGTTACTTTTCTCTTGAAAGAAGTTTAGGGAAACTCTGGAAAAATTTTCCAGAGTCGAGAGATATGGTCACAGAAATCTGTTCCTTATCTCTCAGAAAAGTTCAAGAATTTTCAAATGTCTAGGAAGTATATATTTCTTTTATCACCTTTGTAAGCTACAGTCCTCGGTTCCCTGCTCATCCACTGGATAAGGTGTTTCATAGTCGCTGACGCTCCTTGAACTCCCTTAACTTAGTCTGTAGGACGGCTGAGTGCAGGCTCTTTCCTGTATAAGCCCTGCGACTTGAAAATTCAAAAAATCTTCTCTATGAAACTCTTCTCCTGTCTCTGTGTCTTCTGTGACCAAAAGATTTTGTTATTATTCGTGCTAATTTCCCTATCTTTTATTGGTGTTCATTCGTGATAAAATCTTTTGACTTTAATATCGCCCTCCTCCGTGATACTCTCTTCTTTTCTCTGTGGCCAAAAGCTTTTGTCCTTATTCGTGCTAATTTCCCTATCTTTTATTAGTGTCCATTCGTGACAAAATCTTTTGATTCTGATATTCAGATAAATTCAGTAATTTAGTAGCAACTTGAGTTAACCAATATTTATGTCTGAGTTCAACAATATAAAAAACGCGCAATATTGCGCGTTTTTTATATTAAAATTACTATGCATTTTTCAATTTTGTTTCAGTTTCCTTTTCCTCAACTTCATCTTGAGGTAAAACTATATTTAGTATCAAAGCAATAGCTCCAGATACCACTATTCCTGATCCACCAAATATAAGCTGAATCGTCTGTGGAAAGTGAGCAAGTGCTTCTGGTACACTTCCAAGTCCGAATCCAAGTCCTAACGAAACAGCTATTATTACACTGTTTCTCCCTTGAAGCTTATCCTTTGTTATAAGATTGATCCCGCTTATTGATATCATTGCAAATATCATAACCAAACTTCCACCTATAACACTAGGAGGAATGATGGTGAACAGTGCACCGATTTTTGGAATAAAAGCTCCCATAACAAGTAAAGATGCTCCTACCGCAACTACGTGTCTGCTCATTATTCCAGTCATAGCCACAAGACCTGTATTTTGGCTGAAAGATGTTGTGGGAAGAATACTAAATGCAGAAGCTAGGGCACTACCAAAACCGTCTGCCATAATTCCTCCAGAAAGCTCTCTATCTGTGGTTTCCCTTCCTGCACCACCCATAGTTACCCCTGACATATCTCCTACAGTCTCAACCGCTGAAACTACAAACATTAGAACCATAGCCAATATTGCATCAAGATGAAAAGCAAATCCGTAGGTAAAAGGCTTCGGAACTACGAAAAAGTTCGCCTGAGAGACTGCCCCTAGGTCCACCTTTCCAAAAAGAGCTGCAACAACAAACCCTACAATAGTTCCTATAACAACTGATGCCGTGCTTGTTATTCCCTTAGTAAACTGCTTGAAGAAAATTACAGTGAGAAGAACTATCATTCCTATTGTCATATTAACTGGAGATCCGAAGTCTGCTGCCCCTACTCCACCTGCAAAATATTTGATCCCAACTGGAAGAAGGGATAAACCTATAGAAAGAACAACCACACCTGTAACAATAGGCGGAAAAAATTTTCTTATTTTACCGATAACTGATCCGAGAAAAGCTTCAAATATACCCCCTACAAGGGCTGCTCCTAGAACTGCTTCAAATCCATATTTAGTCCCGATAGATATGGCAACTGGCACAAAGGCAAAACTGGTACCGACTACAACTGGAAGTCTAGCTCCTATAGGACCAAGGCTGTAAGCCTGAATCATGGTATTTAATCCTGCTACCAGCATAGTACACTGAATAAGGAATGTCTTTTGTTCCTGAGGAAGACCTAAAACCCCAGATACAATAATGATTGGTGTAATATTGCTGACAAACATTGCTAAAATGTGCTGAAGTCCCAAAGGAAATGCTACTTTTAGCGGTGGTACTCCGTCCAAGTGATAAGGTGATCTGTTTCCCATCTGATTAATTCCTCCTAAAACCCTAGTTTTACTCATATAATATCACAGAGGAAAATAAAAAAAGTTATTTCCCTTCTATAAGTGAAAGAAAATAACCCAGTGCACACTAAATTATGCCTGTTTTATCTTTTCACTCATAGTAGCTAATTTACGGTTAACTGTAGATACTCCCGACCCTATTTCGGAATTATACGAGTGTTATTTTTTTATTTAACCGAAGATAATATAGCATATTAGAAGAAAAAAATCAAATAAAGTGAAAATTATAATTTAATCTTGTAGCACTCTTCAAGCAATCCCTCTAGAAGCTTTTTTGATCTTTCTTTTGATATCCCTTCTATCAAGCCGTCACTTTTGTCTATTATTTCATCCTCAGAAAATGCCTCACCATTTTCATCTTTGATTCCAGTACTTGTTAAACGAAGGTCGGGATCAATGAGAGTAAGCAATAAAAACTCCTCTCCAACTGTGTAGATGCATCTATTTCTAGATAATATTATTCTAGCCCCCTTCTGAAGAACCCCCTGTAACCTTTCCATTATCTCTTCTCTTTCCATATCATAAAAATACTCTTTTTTAGGAAGAAAATATATCTCTTTTTCCATCTCCATGGCTTCTAATATTTTATCTAACATCTTAACCACCTCTATATATATTTTACCTTTCGCATGAATTTGTTCCTTCAAAAAATTTATAACAGAGGTAGTTTTCGTCCTCTCTTCCCAAGATACTCTTCAAATGCCTCTCTGAAATACCTCATACCGGTTTTTATCTCATTCTCATCTACTCCTGCAAAACTAATCCTTAGATAGGGACTCAGATCATTCTTCTGATAAAACACCCTTCCAGGCAAAAAGGACACACCTCTTTTAAGGGCAAGGTTATAAAATTTTTCACTGTCCATCCACTCTGGTATCTTTATCCAGAAAAAAAGTCCTCCTTCGGCCTCATAAACTATCTTAAGCTGAGGTATCTTTTCAATCTCTTCTTTCATATAAGTGTATCTTTGGGCAAAAATTTTTCTGATTGATTCTAGATGGCTATAAATGCACCCCTGTTTCATATAGTGGTGAAAAGCCCTCTGATTCAGACCTGAGCTGGATATATCAGCCATATATTTTACAGAAACGGCCATCTCTATAAGTTCTTTTGGAAGTGCCATAAAGGCAAGCCTCAGACCTGGCATGAAAATTTTTGAAAAACTCTTTATGTAGATTACTCTTTCTTTTTCATCTATGCTCTTTAGACTCAAAGGATTATAATCTCCGTAATATATCTCAGACATACAGTCATCCTCCACAATAAAAATATTATTTTTTGACGCTATTTTAAGAAGCTTTTCTTTTTTCCTACGACTCCAGCATATACCTGTGGGATTGTGATAATTCATCATGGTATAGATAAATTTTACATCCCTTTCTTTTTCAAGGGTGAATTTTAACTTTTTCATATCCATACCATCTTTTTCTAATGGTATTGTCATTATATGTGCCCCTGCCTTTTTAAAAGAGGACACCGCCCCTGCATATGTAGGTCCTTCAACTATTATTTTATCTCCAGGTTTTATAAGCATTTTTCCTATTATATCTATGGCTTGTTGAGAACCTGATACTATCTGTATATTATCGGTCTTTATTTCTTTTTTATTCAGATATCTTGATATCTCTTCCCGAAGAGGTCCGTAACCCTTTGGATCCTGATAGGAAAATACCTCACCCCCGTCTCTTTCTAAAACAAAGTTTATGGCATCTTTAAAATCCTTTAGAGGAAAAAGTTCTGAAGACGGGGTGGCACTTGCAAAATTTATAACTTCCCCCAAATCCAGCTGACTATAATTTATCCCATGGTCTCCCTCTTCTTCAAAATGAAATTTTTCAGGAAGTTTTTCTGCTGTTACATAACATCCACTCCCAACTATTTTGTATAGATACCCCTCCTTTTCAAGCATGTCATAGGCCTTTACAATTGTAGAGGAATTAATAGACAAGGCTGAAGATGCCGCCCTTATTGTAAGAAGCTTCTGGTCTCTTTCAAATTTTCCATCTTCGATCATCTTCTTTATTCCTTCAAAAACCTGTATATAAAGTTTATTTCCTGTTTTTTTTTCAACTTTAAAATCAAACAATAACCTTCCCCCTTAACAATTGTACCGCAACAATTTAATTTTTATACCGTTGACATTGCGGCTATAATATTAGATAATCAATACATTCAAATCAAAAACATATTCACTACGATACAATTATAACATTTTGTATCGTTTTATAAAAGGGGGAAGTCATGGAAAACAAAAGATATGAATTAAACAAAAATCTTGCTCAGATGCTTAAGGGTGGAGTAATTATGGATGTCATAAATGCTGAGCAGGCCAAAATAGCAGAAGAGGCAGGGGCATGTGCAGTAATGGCCCTTGAAAGAGTCCCGGCAGATATAAGGGCGGCTGGGGGAGTCTCCCGTATGTCAGATCCAAAAATGATAAAAGAGATACAGGCTGCAGTTTCTATACCTGTCATGGCAAAGGTAAGGATAGGGCACTTTGTAGAAGCACAGATTTTAGAGGCTATAGAGGTGGATTACATCGATGAGAGTGAGGTGCTCACCCCTGCAGACGACAAACTGCACATAGATAAATCAAAGTTTCAAGTACCTTTTGTTTGCGGAGCAAAAAACCTGGGAGAGGCTCTGAGAAGAATCGCAGAGGGTGCTTCTATGATAAGAACGAAAGGTGAGCCAGGTACAGGAGATGTAGTGGAAGCTGTAAAACATATGAGAGCCATGAACTCTGAAATAGCAAGAATAAGCTCATTGAGTAGTGATGAAATATACAATGCTGCTAAAGAACTAGGGGCTCCTTTAGACCTTGTGAGAAATATCCACGAAAACGGAAAACTTCCTGTGGTAAACTTTGCAGCCGGTGGAGTAGCAACTCCTGCAGATGCTGCTCTTATGATGCAGCTTGGATGTGATGGAGTATTTGTAGGGTCAGGAATATTCAAGTCTGGAGACCCAAAAAAAAGAGCTGCTGCAATAGTAAAAGCAGTGACAAACTACAATGATCCAAAAATACTGGCAGAAATTTCTGAAGACCTTGGGGAAGCTATGGTAGGAATAGGTATACACTCACTGAGAGAAGAGGAAAAAATGTCTGAAAGAGGGTGGTAATATGAAAATTGGTGTTCTTGCCTTACAGGGAGCATTTAAAGAGCATATTGAAATTCTAAATAAACTCGGGGTTGAAGGTGTAGAAGTCAGAAAAAAAGAGGATCTCAAGAATATCCAGGGGATAATTCTTCCTGGTGGAGAAAGCACCACAATGGGGAAACTTTTAGTTGATCTAGGAATTATGGATACACTGAAAAATATGATTGAAAAGGGATTTCCTGTGTACGGAACTTGTGCCGGGATGATCCTCCTTGCAAAATCTCTGGTTAATGATGAAAAAGTTCATTTGGGGATTATGAACATAATCGTGAAAAGGAATGCCTACGGCAGACAGCTGGGAAGCTTTACATGCAAGGCACCGGTAGCGGGTATAGGGGAGGACGTGGAGATGGTATTTATCCGTGCTCCTTATATAGAGGCATCTGGTAATGGTATAGAGGTCTTAGCCCAGATAGAAGGGAATACGGTGGCTGCCAGACAGGGAAACATTTTAGTGACATCTTTTCACCCTGAGCTTACCTCTGACTACAGGATGCATCAGTTTTTTATAGATAATTTGGTAAAAAAATCAAGCTAGCCCCCGGGCTAGCTTTTTTATTCAATCTTTTTAGAGGTCTAAAAAGTTTGTTGGATTTAGAGGTTGTTCTTCATATCTTATCTCATAGTGAAGATGTGGCCCAGTACTTCTCCCTGTATTTCCCGTTCTTGCTATAAAGCCACCCCTGTCTACAAAATCATTTTCTTTTACATTATAATTGTTAAGATGTGCAAATCTTGTAGAATAACCATTCCCATGATCTATTATAATTGTCTTTCCATACCCTCTGACCCATCTGGCAGTCCTCACTATACCGCTCTCTGGAGAATAAACTCTTGTCCCTATGGGGGCAGCTAGGTCTATTCCATTATGTTTAGACCCAGGACTTCCAGTAATGGGGTCTACTCTCCCGCCCCAGTTGCTTGTCACTGCGATCTCTTTCAGAGGCCACATAAAATTGAGATCTTGAGTTTTCCTCTGATTTGCCTCGAAGACCACTCCCTCTCCTAAGGTTATCTCCCTTACCCCGTAGTTTGAATCTCTTTCACTGAGAATTATCTCCCTCACCTCTATAAATGCCGGCCTGGTGGAAACAGTATTCCTGCTACTTGTATAACCTCCGCCTCTTGAGCTTTTCAGTGAAGCTCTGCCCTCTATACCTCCATAGCTCTTTATAAATAGTAGAACCAATATACCAATGATTGCATCTATTCTCAATCTATACCACCTCTGGTTCAAGAAATTCCTTACTGTTAATAAATGAGATACTGATTTTTTTCCAGGATTCCTTCTATAATTTTTATTTGTTCTATTCACATATTTTGAAACCATTATTTTTTGGATCCAACACCTCTCTAGGATAAAAAAACACCCTGGATATCCAGGGTGTTTTTTTATCCTAGAGCCACATCAAGACTCATCATTACAGCAAAGCCTATCATGGCTCCAGCTGTGGAAATATCTGTTTTCTTGTCCATTTGAGACTCAGGTATAAGCTCCTCCACTACCACAAATATCATCGCCCCTGCTGCAAAGGAAAGAGCATAGGGAAGAAGACTTCTCATACTAAGCACTGCGTAAGCACCTATAACTCCGGCCATAGGCTCTACCACTCCTGAGAGCTGTCCATACCAAAAGCTTTTAATCCTTGAAACTCCTTCACGTCTGAGAGGTACAGAAACTGCCGCCCCCTCAGGAAAATTTTGAATGCCTATACCTATTGCAAGAGCCACTGCCCCTGCAAGATTAGCAGAAGGGATGCCTGCTGCAACCGCTCCAAAGGCGACTCCCACTGCGAGCCCTTCTGGTATATTGTGAAGTGTTACTGCCAGCACCAGTAGTATACTCCTCTGCCAATGAGTTTTTATCCCCTCTGCTTCTGAAGTTTTAAGACCCTGGTGGAGATGTGGCAATATTTTATCAATAATCCATAAAAATAAACCTCCAGAAAGGAAACCAATTACTGCAGGTATCCATCCTCGGTTTCCCATGTCCTCGGCCATCTCTATAGCAGGTGCCAGCAAGGACCAGAAACTAGCTGCCATCATTACTCCAGCCGCAAACCCCAACATTCCGTCTAGCATTTCTCTCTTTATCTCCTTAAAGAAAAATACCATGGCTGCTCCCAATGCAGTAATAAACCAAGTAAAACATGTTGCTATTAGAGCCTGTTGAACAGGCGTGTAATTTCCTATCCATTCTATCACATTAATTCCCCCTAAAATTTATTTTTTCTAGAATAGTTTCTCTATTTTTAAGAATTTCCTGTTTTTATCTTGAATTTTTCAATTAGAATTTTAAAACTCCATCAAAAAAGTGGTAGAAAAACTACCACTTTTACATTATATCTCTGAAATTTTCTTTAAATTTTTCCAAAGCCTTAGCTCTGTGACTTATTTTATTTTTTATCTCTGGTATCTCAGCTAAAGTACTCTCATACTCTTTCACATAAAAATAAGGATCATATCCAAAACCATCTTTTCCCCTAGGCTCATCTATAATCTCTCCCTCTATCTCCCCACGGAAGGAATAAGTTTCCCCTGTAGGTTTGGCAAAGGTAATAACAGAAACAAACTTTGCCTCTCTGTTTTCTATCCCGTGAAGTTCTTTGATGAGTTTCTTATTATTTGTCTCATCAGTTGCGTTTTCTCCGGAGTATCTGGCAGAGTATACTCCGGGGGCTCCTTTAAGAGCCTCTATACAAAGACCCGAATCATCAGCAATAGAAGGCATATTTAGATATTTTGCTATTTCAAGGGCTTTCTTAGCAGAATTTTCTTCAAAAGTTTCTCCATCCTCTACAACCTCTGGGATCTCTATTCCGTCCCTTATTGATAAGATCTCCACATCAAAATCATGAAGTATTTTCCCGATCTCTTTTATTTTTTTAGCATTACCTGTAGCCAAGAAAATCTTCATTATACTTCAGTCTCTTCCACTATTTTATTTTGCAGTTCTACCAGTTCCATGATACCCTTTTCAGCAAGATCGAGCATCTCATTCAGCTCTTTTCTAGTGTAGGTCGCCTCTTCCCCTGTTCCCTGAACCTCTACAAACTCACCTTTTGAATTCATTATTACATTCATATCCACCTCTGCAGTCGAATCCTCAGTGTATTTTAGGTCAAGCATCGGCTGTCCCCCTACAATTCCGGCACTTATTGCCGCCACGTTGGCAATCAGAGGATTTTCTTTCAGTTTGTCCTTTTTAAGGAGTTTTTTCACTGCTAATGCAAGTGCCATATAACCTCCAGTTATAGAGGCAGTTCTTGTCCCACCGTCTGCCTGGATGACATCACAGTCTACAGTTATGGTTTTTTCGCCTATTTTTTCAAGGTCTATACAGGCTCTCAATGATCTTCCTATTAGTCTTTGGATCTCCATAGTTCTTCCAGAAAGCTTTCCCTTTACAGCTTCTCTCATATTCCTGTCTTCAGTGGCTCTAGGAAGCATAGAGTATTCTGCTGTAAGCCATCCTCTACCTTGATTTCTAAGGAAGGGAGGTACCCTGTCACTTATAGACGCTGTACAGATTACCTTTGTATTTCCCATCTCTATAAGAACCGAACCCTCAGCATAAATTGTAAAGTTAGGTGTAATTTTTATATCCCTAATCTGATCCAGTTTTCTGTTGTCATCTCTCAATTGTTCACTCATAATATCCTCCTAAGCTGTTTCTCCAAATTGTGTTTCATAAAGTTTTTTATATATTCCGCCCTGCTCTAAGAGCTCGCTATGGCAGCCTGTTTCTTTTATTTCTCCTTTTTCCATTACTACTATTTTATCTGCATTTATAATGGTAGAGAGTCTATGGGCTATTACAAAGGTGGTTCTTCCCTCCATCAGTTTGTCAAGGGCATCCTGTACTAGCCTTTCTGATTCTGTATCAAGGGCAGATGTCGCCTCGTCTAATATCATTATCTCGGGATCCTGTATAAGAGCTCTGGCTATCGCTATCCTCTGCTTCTGTCCTCCTGAGATCATAGCCCCTCTTTCTCCTACCTCAGTATCAAAGCCTTTTTCAAATTCCATTATAAAATCATAGGCATTGGCCATTTTTGCCGCCTCTATTATCTCTTCTATGGTTGATTCTTCTCTACCATAGGCTATATTTGATGCTATCGTCCCGCTGAAAAGAAAAGTTTCCTGAGGAACTATTCCTATATTTTTCCTGTATTCTTTCAGAGAGTAATTTTTTATGTCTACTCCGTTTACTTTTATTTCCCCTCCTGAAGTCTCGTAAAATCTAGGAATAAGATTTACAAGAGTAGTCTTCCCACTACCGCTTTTTCCCACAAGGGCGACAACTTCTCCAGGTTTTACAACAAGATTAAAGTCCTTTACTGCAGGTTCAGTCTTATCTTCATAATAAAATTTTACGTGTTCAAATCTTACTTCAGATATACCACCCTTCATCTCTTCCTTTGTCCCATGGTGATCTATTTCGGTCTCTGCATCTAGTATCTCGATAACCCTGTCTGCAGAAGGAAGTATCTCCTGTAGTTCATTATTTCTTTTAATCACATTTTTAATTGGATTCTGCAAGAGTCCTAGGGCCGTTACAAACGAGATCAGATCTCCAGGACTTAGTGTGTTTTTCACAACTACAAGATAACATCCATAACCTGCAACAAGTGCAACCATTATAATTGTTATGACTTCATTAATGGGAGAGACTTTCGCTCTTATTTTTCTTGCCTTCATAGAAGCCTCAAACTCTTTCATATTGAGAGTACTATAATTTCGAATCGTACTATCTTCTGTGGCGAAAGCCTTTACTATATTTATACCTGAAAGACTCTCCTGAGTATAGGCAGTCAGTTCCCCTGCGATATCCTGCCTCTGTCGTCCTGCTTTCCGTAGCTTTTTCGTATACTTTTTAATGAGATTCATAACTGCTGGAAGGGCAGTAAGGGATATAATACTCAAGAAAGTATTCACTTGAAATATCCTCACTAAAAGCACTATGGCAGTTGTTACCTCTTTTAAAACGTCAAAAATAAGAAATCCTATTCTGCCGAGCATCGAAGCATCTCCTGACAATCTAGCCATTATATCTCCTAGCTTATTGTTTTTGTAATAAGATATAGGAAGGCTCTGAAGGTGTTTAAAAACATCTATTTTTATTTCACGTCTTATTGTCTCAGTTACAAAGGCAGACCTCACATCTGTATAGTAAGAAGCAACCCCTTTTAAAATTGTAGTTATTATGAGTCCTGCTATTACAAATACAAGCATTTTTACATTTTTACTGATAAGTACATCATCTACCAAGTACTTTATTAGCCATGCTGGAACTGCACTGAGACCTGAAGCCAAAAAAGACAAAAGAACAGTGGTGATAAGAAGTCTTTTGTGTCTTATACTGTACTTCAAAAAAGTATTTAATGATCTATTTTTTAACGGATTACTTTTACTCATCACTGACTTTACTCCCCTTTAAAACATATTGGGCATAACTCTTAATAACCTCATTACCAGAGAGTTTTTTTCTGATCTCTTCTATCTTAGCATCCATTTTATCCGTATTTTTTAATATCTTATTCATTTCGCTGGAAATTTTATTGGAATTACACTCTCTTTGAAGGAGCTCAGGATACACTTCCTCATTTAAGGTTAGATTTGGAAGAGACACAAAACCTAATTTTAAGATGTATCTCGCTATAAACTCATTTATTATATTGGTTTTATAGAGAACTATTCCCGGGATTCCCATAAGGGCAAGTTCTAATATCACTGTTCCTGATGCCGCTAAGGCAATCTTACTCCTTTTGATGGCATCTTTCAAGGTTATTTCACTTCGTACCGTTAGGTTCTTATATTTTTCAAGGTCAGATTCTATCCAGGTCAGATGGTCTTCAGAAGCAAGTTTCAGAAGAAATTTTTCATCTTTTCTTTTTTCTACAACTTCTAACATAATTGGAATTAATTTTTTCACTTCCTGCTTTCTGCTCCCTGGAAGAAGAAGTATCTCATCTCCCCTGTTTTTTACCACTTTATATTTTTCAATGAATGGATTCCCAAAGTATACGGCTTTTACCCTGTGTTTTTTGTAAAATTCAACTTCCCAGGGAAAAATAACCATTATATGGTCTGCAAGTTTTAACGATTTTATTCTTTTTTCTCCCCAGACCCACAATTTCGGAGGGATATAATAATAAACCTCTACCTGAGGCATTTTTTTCTTTAGAAGTTCTAAAAATTTAAGGTTAAAGCCTCCGTAGTCTACAAGAATTACCCTGTCTATCTTATTCGCCTCTATAAACTCTAGGTACTCATAAGCTTTTTTCTTTAAAAATCTGTACTTCATAACTGCTTCGGTAAAGCCCATTACGGCCAGTTCCTTTATATTCTGGATTATATTCACGCCTGCACTTTTAGAGTGTTCTCCGGCAACACCATAAAAAACTGACTGATCATTTTCTTTGAGAATCTCTCTTACAAGATAGGATAGGTGAAGATCTCCCGACATTTCCCCTGTTGAAACAAAAAATTTCATCTTACCCTCCTTCTCTAAAGCTTTATACCCATTATAAAAAGTTTATTTTCATCTGCAAGTTTTATAGCTTCTTCCTGATCCAAAAAGAGCATCTTTCCAGCCTCTCCCACTATACCTTTCGCCTTGATTTCTATGGCTCTTTTTATCGTATCTAGCCCCACCGCCGGGATATCCACTCTCATATCCTGCTGAGGTCTTGCCATCTTTATTATTATACATCCATCTCCGGCGTAGTTTCCTGCCCTCAAAATGGTCTGGTCTGTACCCTCTATTCCCTCTAAAGCTACAACTGAAGAGTCCTTACACACAACTGTCTGACCTGCATCGAGCTCACTTAGAGCCTTGGCCGCCTCCGTACCCATTTTTATAGTTAGATTGTCTTTTTTTTCAGGACTTGAGTTTGTATATACTTTATTTTTAAACATAAAATTTCCAAGTAGATGATTTTGCGGTAAAACTTTTATCCCACAGAGTTTTAATAGGGCTATGATGCCAAAAAGAAGGGTTTCATCTTTATTGTCAGGAAGTTTTTTCAAAAGTTTTTTCCCATATTCATCAAACTCTATATTGCTGAACATAATACTTTTTTCGACTTTCCCTAGCATTACAAGCTTCACTATATTGTTGCTGAGTAGATATTTTATAATCTCCCCTATACGCCCCACATTCATCATTCTGAAATTTTCATGTTGTTTTATCTCCTCTTCAATTGTATCAAAGAGGCCGATGGGAAACACCTGGTATCCCTTTACTCCGGCCTCTTTTAAGAAATAAAGAGGCAATTTTCCATTGCCCACTATTATCCCGATTTTTTCCATTATCTGGCGATCCCCCTGTCACTTTTTTCAATAAAATCTACAAGGTACATTACATTTTTATCTTCACCATAAGTTACCTTTAACTCTTCTACAGCTTCCTTTAAAGGCATACCAGATCTAAATATCAATTTATAAGCTTTTTTTAGATTACTTATCTCTTCATTACTAAAGCCTCTTCTTCTAAGTCCAACTGAATTCAGCCCTCTGACTTTAGCCTTGTTTCCCTCTGCAAGAACAAAAGGACATATATCCTGATTTATCGCACTGGCTCCACCTGTCATAGAGTAAGACCCTATACGACAGAACTGGTGTACAGGTGTCAGCCCACCTACGAGAGCATTGCTATCTACTGTCACATGCCCTGCCAGAGTTGCATTATTTGAGAAAATACAATTGTCACCTACAATAACATCATGAGCTATGTGAACATAGGCCATGACCAGATTGTTGTCTCCTACCCTGGTCTCCCATCGGTCTGTGGTTCCTCTGTGGATAGTTACAAACTCTCTTATTTTATTGTTGTTTCCTATGATGGTCTTTGTAGGTTCACCTTTATACTTAAGGTCTTGAGAATCCTTTCCTATAGAGGCAAAGGAGTATATCCTATTTCCCTCTCCTATTTCCGTAATTCCTTCCACCACCACATGAGATTCGAGGAGAGTATTTTTTCCTATTTTGACATCCTTCCCTATTACACAATAGGGTCCGATTTTTACTCCGTCCTCAAGTACAGCTCCTTCCGCTATAATTGCTGTCTCGTGTATCTCAACCAATTTATTTCCTCCTATTTGTCCATGATAGTGAAGGTAAATGATGCTTCTGTAACAACTTTTCCATCAACCTTTGCCACTGCATGTGCTTTTACTATATTTCTTCTCAATTTGTTTACCTTGCACTCATACACGATCTGGTCTCCTGGTCTTACAGGAGCTTTAAATTTTACATTTTCAATAGCTGCGAAATAAGGCACCTGGCTACCGTTTGGCTCCATTACAAGTACACCTAGACACTGTGCCATTCCTTCTACAATAAGTACTCCCGGCATAATAGGATGCCCAGGAAAATGTCCGTTAAAAAAATCTTCATTTATAGTAACATTTTTTATTCCTACTATTTTAAGTTCCTCTTTATCTAGCTCTACTATCTTGTCCACAAGAAGAAAGGGATATCTATGTGGGATTCTCTCCATAATTTCCATAACATTTAACATTCTTTTCACTCCTTTTTTTATCTTATATATATTTTTATAGGTTATTCGACAACATTTTTTTTGCAAATTCTATATCGAGGGCATGTCCGGCTTTTACCGCTATGATATGGCCTTTTATAGGTCTGTTTAAGACTTTCAGATCCCCTATAATATCTAGCATCTTATGTCTTACAAATTCATCCTCAAATCTAAGTCCCCCAGGATTTAATACCCCGTCTTTTTTTACGACAATGGCGTTTTCCAAGGTCCCTCCAAGGGCAAGGTTGTTTTTCTTTAAGTATTCTATCTCATAATCAAAACCAAATGTTCTAGCTGGGGCGACCTCTGTTTTATAACTCTCTATATCTATCTCTCTTTCCAAAAGCTGGGACTTTAAAAAAGTATGTTCAAATTTTATAGAATAAGTTATTTTGTAGCCGTCATAGGGAAGGGCAACTATATGCTTGTCTCCCTGGCTTATGTATAGAGGTTCTTTTATGATAATTTCCTTTATATCAGACTCTAGCTCTTTTATCCCGGTTTTTTCAAGTAATTCAACAAAGGGTTTTGCACTACCGTCTCCTATAGGAAGTTCATTTCCATCTAACTCTACAAATAAATCTGTTATACCATATACATAGAGAGCCGATAAAAAATGTTCTATGGTGTGGACACTGGCACCAAATTCATTTTTGAGATTAGTCCCCCTCGTGAGGTCAAAAGTATTATTTATATCTAAAACTATCTGGTTTTCTCCATCTCTCAGATCCACTCTTTTAAAAATTATCCCTGTATTTTCTGCAGCTGGGATAAGCCTAAGTTTTATATTTTCACCTTTATGAAGTCCTATACCCTTATAAACTATCTCACTTTGGATTGTTTTTCTCTTCAAATCAATCTCCTCTCACTGTAACATTCTCCAACGGCTTTCTTTCAATTAAACTATAAATTTAAAGATAATCTTTCATAAGTAACTATATTTTATTTATAAATTTGTCCGCGGCCATAGTAAGGAATTTCTTTTTTCCTGTACTAAACTCTACTTCTATTGTCTTGTCATTTATACTTCTTACAATTCCCAAGCCAAATTTTTTATGAGTCACCTTTTCACCTACAGAATAAGGCAGCTTGGTGCCAGATGTTTTTAATTTACCATCTCTAATTGGGTTAAAGTTCTCTATAGATGATTTAACAGCAGGCTTACCCTCAGGAGCCTTTTCTATTTTCTTCACATTTATGAGCTCTACAAGGTGCCCAGGTATCTCATCTAAAAATCTGGACTGTGTTCTAAACTGCATCTGTCCATATACGAACCTCTGTTTTGCATAATACATATAGAGTTTTTCCTCAGCTCTTGTTATAGCCACATAGCAGAGTCTTCTCTCCTCCTCAAGCTGTGTCGGATCATATTCCACTTTAGATCCCGGGAAAACTTCATCTTCCACTCCCACAACAAAAACCACAGGAAATTCAAGCCCTTTAGAATTATGTATTGTCATAAGTTTAACATAATCCTGCTCCTCTTCGAGCTTATCTGTGGCACTTATAAGTGCAGTACTTTCAAGATATTCACCCAAAGTCAGATTTTCCTGATTTTTTTCCATCTCACTTATGGAGTTTCTCAACTCCTCTATATTTTCTATTCTAGATTCAGCTTCCTCACCGAGACTTTCCAAATATGAGAAATATCCTATTGTCTTTACAACTCCATCAAAAATCTCAGAAACCGGCATGTACTGGCTTTCTTCCATGAAATTTAAAAGCATAGAATGAAATTCAGATAATACTATTTTCAGATTTTTGCTGAGGCCGTCGATCTCTTTTGACCTAGCTAGTGTTTCAAAAATGCTTATCCCATTATTCTCAGCAAATTCTGCTATTTTTTCTATACTTTTTACCCCTATCTTTCTTTTAGGGATATTTAATATTCTCAGTAAATTCAGAGAGTCAAGGGAGTTATTTATGACATTCAGATAGGCCATTATATCCTTTATCTCCATCCTCTGATAGAACTGCATACCTCCAAAAACTTTATATGGGATGTTAAATTTTATGAAAAGTTCTTCAAAGGCTCTCGACTGGGCATTTGTTCTGTAAAGTATAGTAAAATCCTTATAGTTTCTGTTGCTGTTCTTCAGCCTGTTTATCTCCTGGAGAACCAGAAAAGCCTCATGACGGGCATCATCTGATTCAAACACCCTTATCAATTCGCCTTTATCTTTTTCTGTCCAAAGATTTTTTCCTTTGGAATTCTCGTTGTTTTTTATTATAGAGTTGGCAGCCTCTAGTATATGAGCTGTGGACCTATAGTTCTGTTCAAGTTTTATTACAAAGGCTTCAGGGTAGTCCTTTTCAAAATCTAGGATGTTCTGTATATTCGCCCCTCTAAACCCATAAATACTCTGATCTTCGTCTCCTACAACACAGATATTTTTATATTTTTCGGCAATTTTATTTATAATCTGATACTGTATATTATTTGTATCCTGATACTCATCCACCATTATATACTGGTATCTCTCCTGGACTTTCTCCCTTATTTTTGGGATGTCCATGAGTCTGTTTGTATTGACTATTATATCGGCAAAATCCATGGCATTGTTATTCTTAAGTCCAGAGTTGTATTTCTTGTAGACAGAGGATACTGTTTTATAACTCTCTAAAAATCCTCTAGAGTCTTTTTCATACTCCTCAGGAGTAATTCCGTCTTCTTTTAATCTTGATATTATAGAAGCTATCCTTGCAGGAGTTATACTCTTGTCTATGATAACCAGGTCTTTCATTATATTCTTTATGAGCCTTTTCTGATCGTCTCCGTCATAAATATTAAAGTTTGAATTGTAACCCAGTTCAACTCCATACATCCTGAGAAGTCTTACTCCAAAGGCGTGAAATGTAGACACCATAACTCTTTTAGAGTCTTCCCCTATAAGGGTTTCCACCCTTTCCTTCATCTCTCTCGCAGCCTTATTTGTAAAAGTCATAGCAAGAATTTTATAGGGTGAGATCTCTTTTCCCTTTACCATATGGGCTATTCTATAGGTGACCGTCCTTGTTTTTCCGCTCCCTGCTCCAGCAAGGATAAGAACGGGACCCTCTACCTTTGAGGCAGCTTTTTTCTGTTCATTATTCAAATTATCTAATATACTCATTTCTTAATTTCTCCTTAGGCATTATATCATAATAAATAGTACTAATCAATTATATAGTCTATGTGAATAATCACGTCTCTCAGCTCATCAAAATCCGAAAGAAGTGAGTATTTCAGATCGTCTGCTAGGGTATGAGCCTCATAAACCCTCATATCTTTAGGAACTCTTATATGAAAAGATAAGAAAATTTTATGCCCCGATACCCTCATCAATATATCGTGGATATTTGTTATATCGGTACTGCTATAGACGTATTCCTCTATTTTCTTTAGAAATTCCTTATCCTGTTTATCTAAAATATTGTTGGATGTTTCCATAATAATATGGTATCCTTCTTTACCTATAAACAAGGATACCAAAATACTCATAATAGTGTCAAATACGGGATTAACATATATCGACAGCACAAGCCCTATAACTACACCCATAGAGGATACTGCATCACTCCTATGCTCCCTGGCATCTGCAAGTACAGCATCACTTTTAGTTCGTAAACCTATTCGTTTTTTATATAGATACATATAATATTTAACAAGCACTGAGAAAAGAGCCACAAAAATCGTTATCTTTGAAGGAACTACGAAGTCCACACCTTTTACGAGAGATATTGCACTGTCTCTTACAAGCTCAAAGGCAGTGAGAACAAGCAAAACCCCCACAATATTTCCCGCTATGCTTTCTATTTTCTCATGTCCATATGGGTGATCTTCATCTTCTGGTATATTTCCAAAGTATACACTGAGAAGTATAACTACAGACCCTACCACATCTGATACAGAATGAAAACCGTCGGCAATAAGGGCCCTACTCTTCCCAAATATACCTATTATAATTTTTAAAACCGATAAAAGTACATTTACAAATATTGATATCCAGGTCCCCTTTACACTGTCTTTCAATCTTTCATTTTTTTTCTGTATTCCGTGATATATCATCACATTTTTTTCTATGGAGAATCCTTTTTTTTCAAAGTAACTTTCTTCTCTGATATCCTCAATTTTCAGAGTGTCTATGCCGTGTTTCAAAGCATAATTAATGACATGATCAAGAAGTTTCGTTCCCAAGGATTGATATCTTTTTTCCTTTTTTACAAATATTCTTTTTAGGATATAGCCATCTACAGTTTCAAATATAAGAGCGTAGGCAGATATATCCTTTTTATCTGTCAGAAGAAAATATTTTCCCTTTTCTTTGTAAATAAACTCTTCATCCATCTCCATCAATGTTGACAGATTATCTCCTAGTTCTCCTCCATTCAAAACTCTATACACAGTCTACCACCCCTTACTTATAAAAATAGAGAAGAATATTTATTATTCTTCTCCCTCCAAATTTAATTATATACAAAAAATAAAAAAAGTGTCGTGAACCGACCTTCAAAAAGAGCCGATCCGCAACACCCGAAGTAACAGGCTTAGTGCTGCTTCCTTCCAGATCTGACACGGTTCACCGGCACTTCGCCGTGCGGGACTCTTTTCTCCAATCGGGTTCACCTCTACAAAGCTGTAGATTATGAGGTAACGCTTACTTACCTCGGCTATCACGACAGGTATAAATATATCATAATTTTAAAGATGAGTCAATAACTTTTTATTCTTATGATCTCTAATAAATGAATAATTTAGCCATCCCCAGAAAAATGAAAAACCCTAAAGCGTCTGTTATCATCGTCAAAAGTATAGAACTTCCAACTGCAGGGTCTGTGTTCATCCTCTTCAAAAAAAGAGGGATCATTGTCCCGCAAAGTCCAGCTATAGCAAAGTTCACAAGAATTGCTATTCCCATTATCACTGAAATTTTAATGTTTTTAAACCAGAGATAAGATCCGCTTGCAACCAGCACTGCAAAGATAAACCCATTCATTATAGCTACAAGTATCTCTTTTACAAGACTCTGCAACCAGTTGCTGTTATCCACATCTCCCACAGCCAGCTGTCTCACCATTACCGTAAGGGCTTGATTTCCCGTATTCCCACCCATAGATGCAACAATGGGCATGAGCACTGCCAGAGCAGGTAGCCCCTCTATAGTCCCCTGGAACCTCCCTATTACCGAAGCTGCAAAAAATGCAGTACACATATTTAGAAACTGCCACTTCCCTCTGTTTCTAGATACATTTAAGACTATCTTTCCAGTTTCTACATCTTCGTCTACACCGGCAAAATTATAAATCTGTTCTGTAGCTATTTCCTGCACTATGTCATATATGTCATCCATGGTAATTCTCCCCAGTAGATATCCATGATCGTCTACTACTGGAATTGCCGAAAGGTCATACTCTCTAAAAAGTTTTGCTACATCTTCTATATCATCTACATCTCGGACATATCTCGCCTTATATTTTTCTGGAGATTTGATTATTAGTTCCTTAAAACTGTTATCTAGATCAAAAAGTATAATGTCTTCCAAAGATATGGTGGCCACAAGATTTTTATAATCTCCAGTTATGAAAACACTAGAAACATTTTCTAGTTCTCCGTTTACTTTTAAAACTCTAAATCTTTCTATTGTCTCCTTAACTGTCTCAGAATCACTTGCTACAAACACCTCTGTCTGCATGTATGCCCCAGCCTGGTCTTCTTCGTAACTTTTTAGAAGCTGAATCTCTTCTTGCTCTTTGTAATCCAAACCCTCTAATATCTGAGCAGCAAGTTCTTCATCGATATCCTCTATATCTTGAAGGAGATCTGTAGCATCATCTGACTCCAGTTTTTTTATTGTACTAACAAGTTTTTTTACCGATAGAGCATCTAAGGCTTCTTCTAAAACATTTTCACTGAGACTAAGGAGTATATCTCCTAGATCCTTACTTGGCATTCTTTTTATATATTCTAAAAATTTTTCCTTATCTAGTTTTCTGAGCCTAATAAATATTTTTGAAAGTTCCGAATAATGAAGCCGTTTCTCTCTCTGATTTCTTAAAAAAGCTTCGAGCATATCTATTAACTGATTTAGATCTCTTCCTATACGCATACTTCCACCTGCCTTCCTATGAGATAACTATGATTAGTTTTTTATGTTAGAATTAAAACGGGTGCATTAAATTATAAACTCAAATGCTTATTTTAACAAGGAGAAATTATATTTTAAATAATTTCTTCTATGATCTTCTTCTATAAAGTATTTTTTACTTTTCCAGTTGCTCTATAAAAAAACCTGCCTTTATCAGACAGGTTAAAATTTAAAATATTTTTTTTAATAAATTCTCGGCATCAAACCCACTATTTTTTTTAATATCAGCTAGTATAGTCTTTACTTCTTGGGAATTTGCATTTAATTTTTCCTCTATACTCTCCCCAAAGCCATTACTCTCCTCTTTTATCTGATCAAAATACTCTTGACCTTTTTCTCCATATTTCTCTTGAAGAGTACTAGCAACCAGTTCACCGTTTGATTCAAAAGAGTTTTTAAGTGAGGCTGCCAATTTTTCAGGTAGGTTACTGTTGATTTTTAGACTTTTATTGATGTTATCATACTGATAACTTGCTTTTATATCTTTCAGATTATTTATAGCTTCTGAGAAAATAATATCTATAATTTCCTGTCCACTGACTTTTACACTCTCGTTAGAGCTAAAGTCCAATATTTCTAACTCTCCTGTCAAAACAGGGGTATTCCCCTTTATACTTAGCTTTTGGTCTAGGTTAAATACAGCATCACCAAAAGAAATATCTTTTAAAAATTCTGAAAGCCTTAAATTTACCAGTTTTAGATTCAGCTGCTGTTCATTTGAAATCAGATCTACAAAGCCATCAATATCAACCTTAGAATCACCAGTAATCCCATTGATATTAAAATCAATTGGCCCTCTGCTTTTGGCAGGATCGCTCGGTATATTTGTAGCCTGACCCTCTATAGATACTCCGGCTATATTCATAGTCATTCTCGCCTTTTCTACAAAGACATCCACAGGGGGCTTTTCTTTTTCCCCTTCGCTGCTTTTTATTTTTTCACTTATTCCGTTAAAATCATTGGCCACTTTATAGATACTATCTCCTAATTCCTGACCCAGAATACGATTAATAAGATCTTCCAGCCCCTTGGAATCCATTTTAATCAGGTTGGAAATCTGATTTTTATCCATAAGCGTTAGTTCTTTATATTTTTCAGGAAGCGCCCTTAGTTCCTCCAAGTCTTTTTCAAACTCTTTTTTATCTGCTTCCATACTTTTGTATAATTTATCTGCCTCAGAATATATTTCTTTTAATTCCTTTTCTTTCCCAATTATTTCAAAGGGATTTTTTGTTGATTTTATATCTTCTACTAATTTTTCAGCTTTTACTTTCAAATCTTCAATTTTATTTTTATTTTCATTTGTTTTGAGTTTGTTTTCCCAGTACTCTTTTTTCTTAGATATTTTCTCACTGTCTTGCTGGTATTCTGCAGAAAGCTGGCTGTCAAAGTTGTTTATTACCCTGTCTAGTTCATTTCTTATAAGTTCCTGAGGAGATAATTTTTCAATCTCACTTTTCTTAAGATTTCCCATAAGTTCTTCATAAGACGAACTCTCTTTTGATATATCAGGGGTAAGCCCTGCTACTTTACCATCTTTTTCTCTGTCAGTTCCAAATTTTATTCCCTTTAGAAAAATGTCTTTTACAATGACACTTTCTTCTAATATATCTCCGAGATCCACATCTACAGACAAGCTTTCAGCCTCTAAAAGGTTTTTACTGGTATCTCTCACATCTGATACCTGTATTCTCCCTGTTGTAAGTTCATTACCAAAAACTCCGTAATTTAGTTTATCAACTTCAACCAGAGCTTTATTAACCTTAGTAGCTTCTTTTTCTACTATCCTAGTTATTATTATGTTTCTTATAAAATATGCTGCTACTATAACAATTAAAAAAATAATTAATATTTTTCCAGTTAGTTTTTTAAGCACGTCTTCATCTCCTTATTGTTTATATTTTTCACTTCAAAACTATTAGTCGTTTAAATAAGGTTTTTTGTCTAAATTTAAATACTTCACTTAGACAATCTCGGTTAAGCTTTTTAATTTAAGTTTTTACTTATATTTTTTCAAAACAATTCTTTGCTTACCTTTCTTACTGACTCCAGTCACTTTTTCAAAGATAAATTTACCTTTTCTCCTAACTGTAATTATATCACCGTCTTTTATAGATGCATCTTTTTCACGTCTGACAGAATAATTCAAACTGACAGTCCCTTCTCTTATCAATTCTGTAGCCTGAGATCTTGATTTTTCAGTAATAGCTGCCGCTATACTGTCTAAACGAAGGGAAGGGACCAGATATGTTATTTCTTCAAATTCCATTTCAGGTATATTTTTTTCCTCTGTCTCAGACACTTCCACCTTTATTTTACCTATAACTTTTAAATTGTTTTCTAAAAAATTAAATAAATCTCTGAAAATAACTCCGTAGCACACTCCTTCCTTGACTATCAGGTCTCCTAGCATCTCTCTCTTTATTCCTAACCCCATTATAGCAGCCAAAAAGTGTCTGTGCTCCAACTCTTTAAATTTTGATCCTCCTTTTATTTCAAAATAAGCAAAAGGATAATCTTCGAAGTATTCTCCGTAAGCTAATGGCTTTATCAGAATAACTCTTTTTTCAGACTCCTGTTTCACTCCCTTACTCTCTACCTCTATACCCAGTGAATTTTTCATATTTTCAAGAGTACTCCACACCTCAGGTGGAAAAAATATTTTTGTATGTATAGGATATTGTATTTTTTTACACAGTTCTATATCTTCATAGAGTGATGCAAGTGCACCTGTATCATCTAATGTAAAATTATTTAAAAAATTTTTTTTATCCAAAATTTACCGCCTTATAAATTTATTTTAATTTAGACTCAAGCCCCATTTCACGGTTTTTAAAGAGGAGTCATTATATTGATTTTATCTTATTTGTATGTTAAAATCAAATCACTTTATAAGCACAGGAAAGGTGATAAAAAAAAATGAACAGAATAGAAAGAAAATATCTGGCACCAAATGCTATAACAGCTGCTAACATGCTCTTAGGATATATAAGCATTACCATGTCCATTAAAGGCAATTTTACACAAGCTTCATGGTTTATTGTACTTGCAATGGTCTGTGACGGATTAGACGGACAGACAGCTAGAAGACTAGAAGCATATAGTGAATTTGGAAAGGAGTTCGATTCTTTTTGTGACGCCATCTCTTTTGGACTGGCACCTAGTATACTGGCTTACTCACTTTTAAACATTTATTCAACTATAACTCATATAATCATACCAATTTCTTTTATATACGCTTTATGTGGAGTTATGAGACTAGTAAAATTCAATATTGTTACAACTGCATCAGATGAAAAAGATGATTTTAGCGGTATGCCTATTCCTACGGGGGCTGCCATAGTTTGTTCTTATTATCTTTTCAGTCATTATTTATTTGGAAAACTCATATATATAGAAATTTTTCAGATTGTTACAATCATATCTGCAATATTGATGGTGAGCACCATACCTTTTAAGACTCCTGATAAAACTTTTAAGTTTATTCCGAAAAAACTCAGAATCCCCTTTTTTATTGCTGTTATCGCAACTATAAAATACAGTCTTTTCGTGGTTACTTTCACCTATGTTCTGATAAATCTATTCAACCATATGCAGAACATAAATTCAGCTGAAAATTAAATAAGAGCCGAAAGGCTCTTTTAATTTGGTTTAAGCAAGGTCAACAAGTCGTTTTTCATTCATTTTTTTTTATATTCATAATATTTTTCGTTCTTGATACAGTTTAGCCTTTATGTTATAATCTATCATACACTGTAAAGTTAAAATTCACAAGGAGTGGACAAAGTATGCCAAATAGCAACATCAGCGACACTATGAAAAATTTGCGTCACAAAAAACTGGAGCTTTATTTTTTTGGGGCTCTTGTTGGGCTGTTTACGGGCATGGTTGTAGTTTTTTATCGTTTAGCCTTAAATTATGCAAGTGAACTCCACGAAATTTCCTTTAACGCTCTGAAAAAAAATCTTTCACCGGGCAACATTTTTATCACCATAATATTGATGATTATTTTCTCACTGATATTAGGCTATATCAACACCTATGTCCCCATGGCCAAGGGAAGTGGTATACCCCAGGTAAAGGGAGTTCTTGCAAGACAGTTAAATTTTGACTGGTTGAAGGAACTTATTGCAAAGTTTTTTGGAGGGGTTGTAGCCATAGGAACCGGAATGTCCTTAGGAAGAGAGGGGCCATCTGTACATTTAGGTGCAGAGATCGGAAAAGGTTTTTTTAAAGTTTTCAAAAGAGAGGACCCAGAAAGAAAATATCTCATTTCATGCGGAGCCAGTGCAGGACTTGCTGCGGCGTTTAATGCTCCTTTAGCAGGGGCAATATTTTCCATAGAAGAGCTTCACAAATTTATGTCTCCTCTTCTTATTACATGCGTACTTATATCGTCAGTTATAAGTGATTTTGTATCAAAATATTTTTTTGGTTTAGAACCTGCCTTTACAATAAAGGTAGAGAGTGGTTTTGGACTTCACGATTATCATCTCATCATTATTTTTGCATTGATCGTAACAATAGTGGGAAAATTATTTGGTGATTGGTTAGTAAAGTTCCAGCAGATATATGCCAAACTTCCTCTACCACCAATTATAAGACCTATAGCAATAATTTTTATAGTCTTTATGGTTGGACTTTTCTTTAGAGATGTTACTGGGGGAGGCCATCATCTGGCAGAAGAGATTATAAATCACCCTTTTTCCTATAAAACACTTTTTTTACTTTTAGGACTGAAATTTTTATTTACCCTTATTTGCTACTCTTCAGGGGCTCCCGGTGGTATCTTTCTTCCCATACTTGTTATAGGGGCTATAAGTGGTAAAATTTACGGAATGCTCATGGTAGATTATTTCGGATACCAAGAAAGCTATATAATCTATTTTATAATTTTGGGAATGGCATCTTTACTCACTGCAGTTGTAAAGGCGCCTATTACAGGAACCATACTTATACTTGAAATGACTGGATCATTCGAACATTTTTTCCCACTTATAACTGTTACAATGGTTACATTCCTTATAACAGAAATTCTTGAAATGATTCCAATATATGATACACTCCTTGAACGGATGCTGGAAAATCATGAGATTGAAGAGGGAAATATCCATAATAAACTCACCATACGAATACCTGTAGGTCCAGATTCATATTTTGAAAACAAAAAAATATGTGAAGTAACCTGGCCTAATGACTGCCTCATTGTAGGAATTAAAAGGGGAGAAAAAGAAATTATCCCAAAAGGGAAACATTGTATTATGAGCGGGGATGTGCTGATAATTCTAACCAACGAATCTACTGCTAAGATTATAAAATTAGATCTTTTGAAAAAAGCACAAGAAGTTATACTATAAAAAAACAGGCTGAGAAAATCAGCCTGTTTTTTTACTGCCTATATTTTGCTTATTTTCACCCCTAAAAGAGCTCAGATATGAGGTGAGAGGCACAGCAACAAGTATTCCTATACTTCCACACAAAGATCTCAAGATCTCTACAGCCATAAATTCGAAATTTAATATTCTTATGACAGGATACTCTGTCCTTTGCATAACAAGTAGCATTACCGTAAAAAGAGAACTACCTATATAAGCCAATATCAGAGTATTTACCATAGTTCCGATTATATCACTTCCTATATTCATTCCAGACTTGAAAATCTCCATTGGATGAAGATCAGGTTTTTTTCGTTTTATCTCGTCCAGTGCAGAGGATATAGACACTGCCACGTCCATTACAGCGCCCATACTTCCCAAAATAACCCCTGCAGAGACCAGCTCTCTGACTTTTATCCCTCCTAACAGCGGAGCGTAATTCAGAGCATCAATATCACTATAGCCGGTAATCCCCATTCTGATACTGAATATATAGGATAAAATGCCTGCAAAGGCCACCCCTCCTATACTGCCTATCATAGCCACCTTCCCTTTATGATTAAATCCAGATATAAGATATATTGTGACAAGAGAAGCAAAAAATGCCATAACCACCGATAACAAAATCGGAGAATATCCATATATCACTCCTGGAAGAAAGATCTTAAATATTCCTGCAACTGTAATTCCTAGAGCTAAGATGGCTTTTAGACCTTTGAATCTAGCCAAGATAAATATAAGCACTATAAACAGACCACCCAATAAGAGCATGTTATTACGTTTATCAATATCAGAGATATAATATACATTTTTCCCGTCATCGGCTATCTCTGTGTAAAGAACCACATCTACACCCTCTTTCAAGGGAATATTAAATGCCGATTCCCGATAAATAGGAAAATCAACCTCTATAACCTTCCCGGCATCTATTCCCTCCTCTATAAGAACCTTGTACACGTCCACCTTTTCAACCTCGTCTTCAAACTCTTGAGGCTGATATGACCTAACCTTTTCAGTCACTCTTCCCCTGATATAGTTCTCTTTCTGATCTGAAAAAGAGATGGCAGAAAGCAGAAAAATAAAAAGTAGAACAAAAATCTTTTTCATATAATCCTCCCTGTAATTTTTTACCCCTAATATTAACATAAACGACTTTTAGTTACAAATAGTAAAAAAAGGGGAGCTATCCCCTTATAAAAGCCCTTGTTTTCTCTACTATACTCTGGCTGTCTAATCCGTACTCCTTCAAAAGCTCTTCAGCCTTTCCAGACTGTCCGAATCTGTTTTCCACACCTATTATTTTGACAGGAACCGGGTATTCTTGGGACATTACTTCACATACAGCTCCCCCTAGACCACCTGTAACCTGATGTTCCTCAAGGGTCACTATTTTTCCAGTCTCTTTGGCGGATTTTACCAGCAGATCTCTGTCTATGGGTTTTATACTAGACATGTTAACCACTCTAACCTCTATACCCTCGGCAGAAAGAACTTTTGCAGCCTCTAAAGCCTTTGATACCATGAGTCCTGTCCCTACCAAGGTGACGTCTTTTCCCTCTCTCAGTACCTCACCTTTCCCTATCTCAAAAGTTTTATCTGGATCTGTCACAACTGGGTATTTTGCCCTGGCAAGTCTCAGATAAACTGGACCATTATAATCAGCTATCTTCTCTACCATCTTCTTGGTTTCAACTGCATCAGCAGGGCAGAGCACAACCATATTTGGTAAGGCCCTCATAATAGCTATATCCTCTAGCATCTGGGCGCTTCCTCCGTCTTCCCCTACTGTCACTCCAGTATGTGTAGCAACTATCTTTATATTTAGATTATTATAGCATGCTAGCATCCTGATCATATCAAAGGGCCTAGTTGTAAGAAAAGAGGCAAAAGAGGATACATAGGGAATAAATCCCTCTAAAGCATACCCGGCCCCTATACCCACGAGGTCCTGTTCTGCTATACCAACATTTACAAATCTATCTGAAAACTCCTTCTGAAAAAGTATTGCCTTTGTGGAATCCTGGAGGTCTGCAGAAAGAGCGACTATCTTATCATTCTTTCTCCCTAACTCTAAGAGAGTTTCTCCAAAGGCATCTCTTGTGGCTTTTTCCATATCCTTATCAACTCCTTAAACTTTGGCATTATCAAGCTGCAGTAGCGCCTCTAGATACTGATCTTTGTCAGGGGCTTTCCCGTGCCAGTTATTGTCGTACTCCATAAAGTCTACTCCTTTTCCCTTAACAGTATTGGCAATTATCACAGTAGGCCTTCCCTTCTCCACCTGAAAATCATCTAAGGCTCTGAATATATCGGAAAAATCATGCCCGTCTATCTCAATGACATTCCAGTTGAAGCTTTTCCATCTGTCTCCTAGAGGTTCTAGGTTTTTTATCTCATTTACAAATCCGTTTTCCTGAACCTTATTATAATCAATAATTGCACATAAATTCGAAAGCTTGTGGTGACCTGCACTCATAGCAGCTTCCCAGACACTTCCCTCTTGTATTTCTCCGTCACCCATCAACACAAATACATTATAATTACTCTTTTTAAGCCTAGATGACAGAGCCATCCCCACTCCTACAGAAAGGCCCATCCCAAGTGATCCTGTGGAAAGTTCCACTCCTGGTATATCTCTGTAAGCATGTCCCTGAAGTATCTTACCAAATTTCCTAAATCCCGATAGTTCCTCCTTGGGAAAAAAACCTGCCTCTGACAAAACTGTGTAGAGGACAGGTGTGGCATGTCCCTTAGACATTATAAATCTGTCCCGTTCTTCCCATTCGGGATTTTTAGGATCATAGTTCATTCTTTCCTTATAGAGGGCTAAGAGTATCTCCACTGCAGAGAGAGAACCTCCCGGATGCCCCGATTTTGCCTCATATATAACTTTTAATATCTCTTTCCTTATTTCCAATGATTTACGTTGAAGTTCTTTTATATCCATTAAAACACCTCCCCTATAGATATTCAAAGGGAGCGAGGGTTTCCTTCTTTCATTTTTTATATCCTTATATAAAAAAACCCGCCTTTCGGCAGGAATATAGGTTACTTTCTTAAAACTTTGTAAATAGATTTTTTATAAGTGATTCCTTAAGCTGGTCATGGGAAAATTTAAGACCTAGCTCCTTTCTAAGGTTTTCTATCTTTTCAAAACTCAAGTATTTTTCATCAATGGTACTCTCTAGCCTTATCTCCTCTAAGTCCTCCTCAGAAAACTCATTTATAGCTCTCAGAAATACCTCACCGTAATTTTTAAACTTTTGATTCCCAACCCCTCTGACCTTTAACATCTCCCACCTGTTTTTAGGTTTTTTCTCCCCCATCTCTATAAGGGTGGCATCTGAAAATACTATATAAGGAGCGATATCCTCCTGCTGGGCAATTTTTTTTCTTAGATCATTAAGTTTTTCAAATAAAGGGTCCTCGTAATAATCAAAACTAATAACTTCATTTTTCTTTCTTAAGATTCCATCTTCTCCCTTCAAAAGAGAAAAAGACTTTTTATTCAGACGGAGAACGGGATAACTCCCTGCACTCTGATCCAGATACCCTTCTGAAGTCAGATAATTTATAAACTCCTCTAAATCATCTTTTTTATAATGCCTCAGAAGGCCGAAGGTAGAGAGCTTATCAAGGTCCTTTCTCTCAATTTTTTTGTCCTTCTCACCCATCAGTATCTTTGTAATGGTAAAGCCCCCGAGACTTCCCTTTACCCTTCCTATGCAGGAAAGTATTTTCTGGGCATCTACAGTTAGATCCACAACATCAGTCGCCACATGGCAGTTTTGACAGCTCCCGCAGTAATTTTTTATTCTTTTATCACCAAAATATTTCAGTATATATTCCCTCAGACAGGTATTTATAGATGCGTAGTTTACCATGGCATCTAGTTTTTTCATTCTCTCTTTTTTCATCTTGGTACCGAGCTCTTCATTCATATCTATAAAGTACTCCTGGGTTCCTACATCTTCCTCATTATAGAGAAGAATGCATTCTCCCGGAGCTCCATCACGGCCTGCACGGCCTGCCTCCTGATAATAACTCTCTAGATCTCTGGGAATATTCCTGTGAATAACAAACCTGACATTGGATTTGTCTATCCCCATACCAAAAGCATTTGTGGCTATCATTACCCTGACTTCATCTTTCAGAAATTTTTCCTGAAAATCCTTTCTTTCACTCTCTGAAAGGCCTGCATGGTATTTTCCCACGCTGAAGGATTTTATTCTGAGATAGCTATAAAGGTGGTCTACCTCTTTTCTTGTAGAGGCGTATATTATTCCCGGTTTTCTTCTGTTTCTTTCTAGATAGTCTATTATATATTTTTCAGGCTCCCCCCCCTTTTCCACGTAGAAAGAGAGATTACCCCTATCGAAACCATCTACATAGGTCAAGGAATTTTTTAAATTTAACTTGTCTATTATATCCTCTCTGACTTTTGGCGTGGCCGTAGCTGTAAAAGCCGCCACCTGAATATTTCTCTCCAGAGCCTCTATAAATTTCGGTACCTCAAGATAACTTTTTCTAAAGTCGTGTCCCCATTGTGAGATGCAGTGGGCTTCATCTACGGCGATAAAAGACACATCTACACTTTTCATGAGATTGATAAACTTTGGACTTAAAAGCCTTTCAGGAGCAAGATAGAGAATCTTTGTCTTTCCCCTCCTTATCTCCCTCATAGTCTTTATAAACTCCTCTTTAGAAAGGGAAGAGTTTACAAATGCTGCCGATATTCCAAGATTATTGAGGGTATCCACCTGATCCTTCATGAGAGATATAAGTGGGGACACCACGAGAGTTATCCCTTGGAACATAAGTGCAGGTATCTGATAGCATATAGACTTGCCTCCGCCAGTTGGCATTACAGCAAGGATATCCCTTTTCATAAGAATGCTTTTTACCACCTTCTCCTGACCGTATCTAAAGGAGTCGTATCCATATATATTTTTTAAAATTCTCCTTGCTTTTCCCAGCATTTTTTACCTCTTTTTATTTTCTTTATAATGAAATTATAACAAATATGCTGATAATTTCAACAATTAAAAATTCTATCCGAAGCTCTGTAAGTAATTTTATGGTTTCTAGATTTTTCAAACAAAGAGTTTCTATTGATCTAAGTTGCCCACTGTAATAAAATATTCTGTCGCTTACAAGGACCTATTTTTTTTAATCACAGGTGAGATCAATAAATAAAAATCTAAATTTATTTTAATATTATTTTCTTTGCAAAAATAGTATAATCTATCTTTAGGCAAATTCAAATAAACCGATTAAAGGACAGGGTGCTCTCATAAGATGAAAAAATTTAAAAAAATATATGTAGAAATAACAAATATATGTAACTTAAGCTGTCATTTTTGCCCTAAGAGTAAAAGAAAACAGGAATATATGAAACTCGATTCTTTTGAAAAAATTCTCCGTGAAATAAAGCCTTTTACAGATTACATCTATCTCCATGTAAAGGGGGAGCCTCTTTTACACCCCCAGATAGAGGAGTTTCTAGATCTGGCGCACAGCAGAGGATTCAGGGTTAATATCACAACCAACGGGTCATTTATAGGGGGTGTAGGGGACAATTTACTAATGAAACCAGCCCTGCGACAGATAAATTTTTCTCTCCATAGTTTTGGTGAGAATCCAGAAAATATTCATAAAAATAATTATCTACGAGAGATTCTCTTTTTTTCAAAAAAGGCTCTTGAAAAAACTGATATCATAATATCTCTCAGACTTTGGAACTTTAATAAAAAAGCCAATGATGAAACTCAGAAGGGAAATAATGAGATTCTTCAAATATTAGAAAAAGAATTCAAACTAGATTATAAGATCGCTGATATCCTAAATCCTGGAAAAGGTCTTAAAATCTCCAACAGACTCTATCTAAATTCCGACTACCAATTCAAGTGGCCAGATACAGATGATTCTTATGAAGATGCAACCGGATTCTGCTATGGTATGAGAACACATACTGCTATATTGGTTGATGGCACTGTAGTTCCCTGCTGCCTTGACGGTGAGGGGACTATAAATCTTGGAAATATATTCAATGATAACTTTAGTAATATAATTAACAGCAGCAGATCTAAGGCTATTTACAACGGTTTTTCCGAGAAAACAGCTGTAGAGGAACTTTGTAAAAAATGTCAGTTTAAAATCTGATCTTCATAAAAAACAGGATAAAAAAATCAGGCAGTTTATTCTAAAAATACACTGCCTGATCCCTTAGTTTATTAGCCTCTATACGATATCTTCCTCGGCTTTTTCAGATTTTTTAAATCTTTTCTTGAATTTTTCACTGGCTCCCATAATTGTTATATAAAATACCGGAACAAAGAATATTAACAGTAGTGTGGCTGACAGCATACCTCCTGCAGTGGCAGTCCCTAGCGACCGACGACTTTCCGCTCCTGCTCCTGTTGCATAGGTAAGAGGTAAAACTCCCAGTATAAATGTAAATGCTGTCATCAATATAGGTCTGAATCTCAGACGAGAGGCCTCAAGTGCTGATTCAGTGAGAGACATGCCAGAATTGGTTTCCTCTTTTGCAAACTCAGATATCAGAATGGCAGTCTTACAGGTCATTGCTATGAGAAGCACGATACCTAACTGGGTATAGACATTGACATCCATCTGTCTCATTGACAAAGCAGCAACTGTTCCTAAAACAGCTAGGGGAACAGTTAAAACAATGGTAACAGGAAGAGTCCAGCTTTCATACTGGGCACACAATACAAGGTATACAAACAACACTGCCAATCCAAAAATAAACACTATATTTCCTTCGGCGGCCTTTTCCTGATAAGACATCCCTGTCCATTCAAATCCCATGGAAGAAGGCAGATTTTCCTTAGCAAGTTCCTCCATAATATGCATTGCTTCTCCTGAACTTGTAAAACCAGCACCCTGTCCGCTTATTGTTGCAGAAGGATACATATTATACCTTGTGATAATCTGAGGACCCACAGCTTCTTCCACAGAGAGAACCGTCCCCATTGGTACCATCTCGCCCTTTTCATTACGGACTTCCAGTTTTTTTATATCTTCAGCTGTTGCCCTGTAGTCTGCGCTAGCTTGAGCTCTTACTTGGTAATTACGTCCAAACTGGTTAAAATCATTGACATATGTAGAACCTAAATTCCCCTGAAGAGTGTTAAATATATTAGACAGAGGTATTTTCAAAGTTTTAGCCTGTGTTCTGTCTAAAACGGTTAATAACTGGGGCACATTAGCTCTGTAAGTACTGTATACCCTTGTGAGCTTAGACTGTGAATTAGCATTCATAACTATATTCTGAACTGCCTTTTCCAAGTTTGCAGATCCAGCACTGGCTCTGTCCTGTACTTGCATCTGAAAACCTCCGGCATTTCCGAGACCTCTTATTGGCGGCGGTGTAAACACAAGAATTCTAGCTTCTTGAATATCACTTATGCTTTTGGATACCTCACCCATAATTTTGCCCATACTGAGTCCAGCCTTTTTACGCTCTTCCCAAGGTTCAAAAACTAGCCAGAAAGCAGCATTGTTTGAAGCTGCGGCTCCGTCCATAATGGAATATCCTGAAATAGCTATCCTATTTTCAAGGCCTTCCACTTTTTCTAGACGTTTGGTAATTGTTTCAACTACCGCCTTGGTTCTCGTAAGAGAAGCGGCGTCAGGAAGCTGTACATTTATCATGGCGTATCCCAAATCTTCCTTTGGTACGAATCCCTTTGGAAGAGAGTCATATTTCCAGAATACTCCCAAGGTTATAATTATAAAACCAATTATCATAACTGCCCCACGTCTTACGACAGAGGTGAGAATTCTTGCATATCCCTTCTGAGTTCTACCAAAGGCTGAATTAAATGCCCTTGTAAATATATTATATTTTTTGTTTGGATTCTTTGGTCTCAAGAATATGGCACACAATGCCGGGCTCAAAGTGAGTGCATTTATAGAACTAAATATAGTTGCTGTTGCTATTGTAAGTGCAAACTGTCGGTAAAGCTGTCCTGTAATTCCTCCTAAAAATGCTGTAGGAATAAAAACTGACAATAGAACCAGGGTTGTAGCTATTACCGGACCGGTTATCTCTTCCATCGCCTTTATAGCAGCATCACGGGGCGCAAGATTATTCTCATCTATATTCCTTACAGCGTTCTCCACCACTATTATGGCATCATCTACGACTATACCAATGGCCAAGACCAGACCGAATAGTGATAGGGTATTTATGCTTACCCCCAAGACAGCCATTACTGCAAAAGTACCGATTAGCGATACTGGAATAGCCACTGTTGGTATCAGAGTAGCCCTCCAGTCTTCAAGAAACAAAAGAATAGTCAGAAAAACCAATATAACTGATATAAAAAGTGTTTCGATTACTTCATTTATTGAAGACTTTACAAAGGTCGTTGTATCAAAAGGAATATTAGCTTTTATTCCATCAGGGAATTTTTGGCTTAATTCATCAATTTTTCCTTTTACCCCCTCTGCTACCTTTAGGGCATTAGCTTCTGGCTGAAGAAATACAGCTATGGCAGCTGAAGGCTGGCCATTGAGTTGGTTAGATATATTATAACTCTGAGATCCAAGTTCCACCCTTGCTATATCTCTGACTCTTATCATTCCTCCGTCAGGTGTTGTCTTAACTATGATATTTTCAAATTCTTCTGTACTGTTTAATTTACCCCTCATATTTACAGTAAACTGAAAGTCTTGATCCACAGGTGATGGTTCCTGTCCAATCTGACCTGCTGCTACCTGGATATTTTGTTCTCTGACAGCATTTACCACATCAGTACTTGTGAGGCCTCTTGCCTTAAGCTTATCGGGATATAACCATATCCTCATACTATAGTCACCGGCACCAAAGACTGTTATACCACCTACACCCTTTATTCTAGAAAGTTCATCTTTTATATTGAGTGTAGCATAGTTACTCAGAAAAAGATCGTCATGCATTGGATTTTCTGAGGTAAGACTGGCAAAAAGTAGTATGTTAGAAGACCTTTTTTCTGTAGTTACTCCCTGACGCTGAACCTCTTCAGGTAAGGAAGACAAGGCTTGAGATACACGGTTTTGGACTAAGTTTTGTGCTACGTCCATATCTGTCCCAACCTCAAAGGTAACACTCAGTGAATACTCTCCACTATTAGAACTGTTACTAGACATATAGATCATATTCTCTACTCCGTTGACCTCTCCCTCTATAGGCTGGGCCACGGTGAGTGATATAGTCTCTGCATTTGCTCCTGGATAGACAGCCGATACCTGTACTGTTGGGGGAGCTATTTCTGGATACTGGGCTACTGGAAGAGATTTCATAGTCACCAGTCCTGCAATGACTATTACAATTGATATAACTCCGGCAAAAATGGGACGCCTTATAAAAAATTTACTAAACATTATTTATTCCTCCTAAATAGATTAATTTTCCGTTTTAGGACTTTTATTTTCTGAGTTTTCTTCATCTATAGGAGAAACTTCACGTCCTGGATAAGCCATCTGGATACCTTTTACAATTATGCTATCACTTGGCTCTATTCCTGATTTTATAACCCTCATTCCATTTATGAGATCTCCGATCTCAACATGTTTATACTCGACAATATTTTCATTGTTTACAGCTAATAAATAATAGCCCTGTTGATCCCTTCCAACTATTTGATCTGGTACAAGAAGGGCATTTTCTATGGTTTTTTCAGATATTTTAATGTTGGCAAACATTCCAGGTAGAATATCTTTTTTACTGTTTTCAAAGACAGCCCTTACCTGTATATTTCCAGTTCCTGGATTTACCCTGTTATTTATGTAGTCTATTTTCCCCTTATGAGAAAAATCCTTATTTAAAAGTCCTAAATATATTTCAGTGGAATCGGCCCGACTGTTTAATAGGTCAGATTCAATAATATCTCTTTCATTTACGTTAAAATATACATAGATAGAATCATCTTTTATAATAGTTGCAAGGAGGGTATTTTCTCCGGCTCCTATTAGGTTTCCTGCGTCTACAAGATTTCTGTCTATACGTCCGCTTATAGGTGCATGTATTGTGGTATAAGACAAATTAAGCTCTGCTGTTTCTACCGCAGCTTTTGCAGATTCTATTGCAGCCTTTGCAACTTCTACATCAGCTCTTGCCTGAATAACACTTACTTCACTTACAGCACGCTCTTTATAAGCCATTTCCATTCTCTGAAAAGTTGCTTCGGCAGCCTTGAGTTTTGATATTTCTATTGTCAGTTGTGCCTTGGCTTCACCAAGTTTTGCATTATAAGGACGCTGATCTATAACAAATAGCAGGTCACCTTTTTTTACAAAAGAACCTGGCTTAAACATTACTTTTTCTAAATACCCCTCTACTCGGGGTCTTATCTCTACAGAATCCATAGCCTCAGTAAGTCCCGTAAATTCCAAATAATTTGTAACATTTTTCTGTGTAGGCTTGCTCACTGTCACCTTAGATGGAGGTGGCGGAGAGTAGGTATTTTCCTTCTCGCATCCTGTAAAAAGTGTTCCCATAATGAGAATTGTGAAAATCAGGGTGTAAATTTTTCTGTTTTTAGACTCCATATAAATGCTCCTTTTAAATTATATTTTTAATTTTTAGAATTTATTTCTGAGTTTTTACGATAGAATCAGGATCCCATCCTCCACCTAGAGCTGCATAAAGACGTACAAAGTTTTCTGCACTGTCTCCTCTAGCTTGGGCTAATCTGTCTTCAGAAGTAAACTGACTTAGTTGAGAATTTAAAACATTTTCAAAATCTACAAGCCCTTGTTTATAGAGGTTAAGAGAAAGCTCCACTGTTTTTTTAGATGCTTTCACAGTCTTTTCCAAATGTTTTAGACGCATACTGTCTTCTGTATATGCCGTCATTGTATTCTCCGCTTCATTTAATGCATTAAGTACTGTGCTCTCATACTGAATAGCCTTTTGACGTACAATTGCATCCTGCACGTCGATTTGATTTAATATACTTCCTCCGGAAAATATATTCCATCTCAAAGAAGGCCCTATTGAAAAATAATTTCCTCCTGAACTAAATAAATTTCCACTTGATACTGATTGATATCCAAATGTTCCAGAAAGAGAAAACTGCGGATAAAGGTCTGCCTTGGCAATACCTACACGAGCTGTTTCTACTGCTAATTGACGCTCTGCACTTCTGATGTCAGGACGTTGTCTAAGAATATCTGCAGGAACCCCTATAGCCGCGTCTGCAGGAGGCACAGGTATAGCTTTTTTTTCATACATCAACTGATTTAGTTCTCCAGGATTTCGTCCTAGTAAAACAGCCATGGTGTTTATAGCTTCTGACAACTGTATCCTAAGGGGTGGCACAGTAGCTTCTGAACTTGAAAGAGCCTGTTCTGCCTGGGCAACTTCAAGAGCTGTAGCCAACCCGTACTTAAATCTTGCTTCTGTGATCCTCAAAACTTCTCTCTGAAGCTCTATATTTGAATTTGAAGCCTCTAGCCTTGCCTGATAAGTTCTTATTTTTATATAGTTAAGGGCTATTCTGGAATTAATTGATATTATTACGTCATTCCTATCTTCCTGGACTGCTTGATAATTAGCTTTGGCAGCCTCTATACTCCGCCTCACACGACCAAAAAGGTCTATCTCCCAGCCTACCTCTAGGCCCAGCCCTTTGTAAGTATTTGTAGCACCAGTATACCCTGCATTTTTGCTGGTCTTTTGTCTCAGAAGATCTCCCTGTACACCTACTGTAGGATATCTGTCTCCTGTCACCACACCTAGCCTGGAACGGTATTCATCTACACGTGCCATAGCCTCTTTCAAGTCTAGATTACTATTTGAAGCTTCCTTTATAAGTTCATCTAACATGGGATCGTTAAATAATTTCCACCACTGTTCAGACAACCTATTTTCATTATTAAAATTTAAAGCATTTTCTCCGTTCCATTTTTCCGGTACTTTTACCTTTGGCGAGACATAGTCAGGTCCCACAGCAGTACATCCAGTGAAAACCAGTACAGCTGACAAGGTCAAGGCTACAGGTAATTTTTTTAATCTCAGCTTTTCTTTTCCCCTCATTCTTTTCAACTCCGATATTTTAATTTTTTATCTATTCAAATTTTTTTTAACTAAATTTAGTTAATTTTTAACTAACTATTTTTATAAAAAAATCATCAATCAAATAGTTTTCTAAATATTTTTATAAAATTACTTATTTCCTCATCTGTAAGAGAATCTAATTTTTTCTCTGCAAACTTTTCTGCCGATAGCTTCCTTAATTTCACTATCTTTTTACCTTTTTCAGTAAGCTTTATATAAAAAACCCTTTTATCTAATGCACACTGCTCCCTGTAAACACACTCAAACTTTATAAGTTTATTTATTATTTCAGTTACCGAAGGCTTGGTTATGTTGAGAATTTCAGACAGTTCACTTGATGTCATGTTTGGGTTTTTATCTATCAAGCTTAGATAATGAAATTGTTTTATCTGCATATCATAGGATCCTAGCTCTTTAGAAGTTTCTATACTACATTTAGACAGTTCGTTATAAAATTTTATTATCAGACCTGTTAACTCTTCTTTTTTATACATAAAAAACCTCTTTTAAAAATTTCGTTAGTTTCAAACTAAATAAATTAAAGATTATCACTTTTAAATAAACATGTCAAACTGTTTTGCAAAAAAAAGGTCCGGAACCTGCCAAACACAGGAAACGAACCTTTAAAATTTATACTATTAAAATTTACTCAAGCATTTTCTTTATATCATTTGCGATAAACTGGGCTTTTGCTCCGAATATTGCCTGAACTCCGTTTTTACCAACCTTTAATACTCCGGCTGCCCCTAACTTCTTGAGCTCTTCTTCATTTACTGTAGCGGTATCTTTCACTTCCACTCTGAGTCTTGTGATACAAGCGTCTGTAGAGACTATATTTTCCTTTCCACCTAAAGCTGATATTACAAGAACTGCAACTTCATTTTCAGAAAGCTTTATCTCGCTGGTTACCTCTTCTTCGTCTTCTCTTCCTGGCGTCTTTAAGTTAAACTTCTTGATGAAGAATGTAAACAGTATATAATAAACTACAAAGTATACTGCCCCTACTACGATAACTAAGTACCAAGGTGTTTTATTGGGAAGAACTCCGAAAGAGATAAAATCGATTAACCCTCCTGAGAATGTCATTCCTATCCTTACATTTAACATGTTCATAAGCATGAAGGAAGTTGCTGCTAACACACAGTGGACTCCGTATAAGACTGGTGCAACGAAGAGGAATAAGAACTCAATAGGTTCTGTGATTCCTGTAAGGAATGATGTAAGTGCCGCAGAAAGCAGAATTCCCCCTGCTATCTTTTTCTTAGATGGTTTTGCCTGTTGGTACATTGCAAGAGCCGCTCCAGGAAGTCCAAACATCATAAATACAAACTTTCCTGTCATGTATGCCCCTGTACTTCCAAAACTAGCTACATTGTCCTGAAGTTTCGCAAAGAATATAACCTGGTCTCCTCTGAATACCTGACCTAAAGAGTTTGTCCACTCTCCGAATTCAAACCAAAACGGAGAATAGAATATGTGATGAAGACCAAAGGGTATAAGCGCTCTTTCAATTAGTCCAAATACAAATGTTGAGAAAGCTGTTGGATTCTCTCCGATTACTGCAAGGGATGCCAGTCCAACTTGAACTGGCTTCCACACATATGGAAATACCAGTCCTACAAAGAAAGATAAAAATGCGGTAGCTATAGGCACAAATCTTTTTCCTGAGAAAAACCCTAAATAAGCAGGCAGTTCTATTTTATAAAATCTTTTGTACATCATCGCTCCGATTACACCTGCAAGGATACCTCCAAAAACTCCAGTCTGAAGCGTCGGTATACCCATAACTTGTGCAAAAGCTTTATTTCCAAGTGCAATCTCTGCTGCTGCACCGGTAGTAACACCCATTACAGTATTCATTATCAGTAGTGATACTATAGCTGCAAGTCCTGCCACACCGTCTCCACCTGCAAGTCCTACTGCTGATCCTACTGCAAACAATAAAGGCAGGTTAGCAAATATAACTCCTCCTGCTGATGCCATCAAAGTAGAATTTAATACATTTGGTTGTCCAAAAGCTAGCAATAATCCAGCTGCAGGTAGTATCGCAACTGGTGTCATCAAAGCTTTACCTATCTTTTGCAGTTGTGCAAATCCTTTCATTTTTACCTCCTAGTTGTTTTTTAATTTGACCTTCATTAATAACTCTCCCACTTTCACATCACCAGAAGCTACAATTTTTAGCTCATCTACTTTGTCCATAGAATTTATCACCACTGGTGTTATTACAGATTTGGCATTTTCTTTTATATATGCCAGATCATATTTTACAAGCTCATCTCCAGGTTTCACTTTGGCCCCTGGTTTTCCTATTCTTTGGAAGCCTTCCCCGCCAAGTTTCACAGTGTCTATCCCGAAATGCACTATGAGTTCTAAACCTTTTTCCGTCTCAAAACTAACAGCATGGTTAGTGTCAAAGATATCCACTTCTCCAGCAACCGGGGAATAGACAGATCCCTCTGTAGGATCTATGGCACATCCGTCACCTATCATTTTTTTTGCAAATGCCTCATCTGGAACCATTGAAAGATCCATAACTTTTCCGTTTAACGGAGAATAAATTTCCAACCACTCTTCCTCATTTTTCTTTTTAAAAAAATCAAATAAACCCATATTTCTCCTCCTTTTCCTATTTAAAAATTTTTTTAGAAAAATATTGTATACATAAGTATTCTGTATCATGTCGTATATTCATTCAAATAAATTTTAAAATTTTTTCTTGGAATTTTTAATCTAATTTTTCGAGCCCACTTCTTAACTCGTTTTTCTTTTTTGTTTTATTTTCATTGGATGTGTTTTATTTTCAATCTTTAAATCCGTTATTCACTACACTAACATAATATCCTCCAAAAGATTTTTTGTCAACGAATTTTTCAAAAAAAATGAGCCTTTTTAAAATTTCATTTTTATTTCATAATGTAAATAGTATCTTTGAATGTTTGACTTTTTTTTATAAAAATAGTAGTATCATAGTAAGTTTTATGAAAGAAAGGGGGTATAATTTTGGGATCTAAAAAAGGACTTTCTAAAGAAAGATATAAGATTATAGAGCCTTTTTTAAATAAAGAAAAAAAGCTCAAAGATATAGAAAATGAAAAAAATATATCCTATGCCACTCTGAAAAGATGGGTAAAAGCATACAAGGAAAATGGTATAGAAGGGCTCATAAAAAAAGAAAGAAAAGATAAAAATCAGTACAGAAGCCTCGATGAAAAAACCTACGAATTTATAAAAGAATCTTATGAAAAAAATCCAGATATAAAAATAAGCAGTCTTTATGAAAAATGCTGTAAATTTATAAAAACTTTTAGCGATAAGACTATAAGTTACCATACAGTTTACAGAGCCGTAAATAATCTAGATGATTTTGTAAAAGATCACGCCTCTATAAACATAGAAAAAATTAAAAAGAAACACCAGGCCTACAGAATTGTCCAGACAGCTTTAGATATAAATATAAGAGATTTTCGGCAAAATTCCATGAAAAAGCCATACCTCTATCTCATATACGATATATCAACTGATGATATTTTAAATTATTATCTCAGTTTTTCAAAGTTAGACCTCAAAAAATCCACCGCTTTTTTGAGGGATACAATTATAAAAAATTATAAGTCCGATGAAAAAATTTTTATAAAACCCCACAATCTACTGATCGATTCTTTTGAAATAAAAAACAAAAGAAAAATAGAACAGATAAAAGAGGTTTTAGATATAAAAATAGAAAATTATTACGAACCCAATAAAGAGATGGAAAAGTTTATAAATTTCCTAAAATCAGATTTAACGAATCTCTTGAAAGAGACTAATTTCACCAACTCTTTGCTGGAACTAGATAGGATTCTCTACTCCTATATTTTTATGAATAATATTAAAAATTTAAGTGATGAAACCCCCTTTTCCTCTTCGGGGATTTTAAAAGACATAGATAGGTTGGATATTTTATTAGGAAGTGCCAAGAGAAAAGTACAAGAATATGGAATACGATTCAGAAACGGCATATACCGAAGTCCTGATTTAAAAAAATATACGGGAAACATTTTAGAGATAAAATACAATGTCAACGATCCAAAAGAGATAAAAGTCTATTTTAAAAATAATTTTTTATGTATGGCATATCTTTCTGCAAATGAAAATTTCTAAGAACAGCAAAAAAGGTCGCCTATGCGACCCTTTTTTATTGATTATTTTTAATATCCCTTTTTTTCATTTTTATCTTCATAAGAAGGTCTCCTGCCTTTACCTCTCCCCTGGCCAGAACCTCTATACTCTCTACATCGTCCATAGAGGTTATTATTATAGGGCTTATGGCTGACTTGGTATTTTTCCTTATAAAGTCCAGGTCATACTTTACAAGCTCATCCCCTATACGGACAAGGCTTCCAGGTTCTCCTATCCTTTCAAACCCTGTCCCCTCAAGGTCTACCGTATCTATTCCCAGATGGACTATCATCTCTAGCCCGTTTTCCATCTCAAAGGTAACTGCATGATTTGTATCAAAAATATCCACCTCTCCCTCCACAGGGGCAAAGACAGAACCTTCTGATGGATCAATGGCACATCCATCTCCTATCATCTTTTTTGAAAAAGCCTCGTCGGGAACTGATTCTAGACTCATTACTTTCCCGTTCATAGGAGAATAGACCTTTACATATTCACAATTTTTTCTATTTTTTTTTAACAATCCAAATAATCTCATTAAATTCACCCCGTCTGTCAGCTATTGTTAGTATATTATCCCAAGCTTCAAATAAAAACAACCTTGCAGATACTTTTTATTTATCCATTAAAATACCGGGATGCAGTTGCGTCCCGGTATAGATTATCTATTCACACTTGGAGTAGCCACAGCTTCTGCACGAGTAGCATCCTCCTGATATCTCCAGTTCCTCCCCACATTCAGGGCATTTAACCTTATTTATATCTGTATAACCCTTTTCTCTCTCCAACTCTTGTTTTTCCATTTTAGCTTTTCTTTCCTGGGCCTTTTCATAATCATTTAACCCCATCTCTTTTTCAAATTCCTTTAAAAGATAGAGTATTGCCAGAGGGCAGGTATTACCCTTTGTCAATTCTTCCCCTTTTCCCTTTGCAAGGGCAAAAGATGGGCATCCACTTATACCCTCTATAGATCTTTCCATCATAAAGAGATTTCCACCTAATCTCAGCATGGCAGACATATATATTGCCACCGCCTGGATATTTTTCTCACACCCACCCTGACCACTTCTGATTACATATATATCCTGGATAGACTTTGCACTAGGAGAGTAACCTATCATTACTTTCAGTTTTCCGCAACCTACTTTAAGAGCTTTAGGATAGTATATAGTATCCTCCTCTATAGGTTTCATCTCTCCTCTTGGAAGTTCAAGAGTCTTAGGCTCACTTTTTACAGAGAGAATACCCTCTCTTGCACATCCTGCCCTGTAAATTGTCATCCCTTTCAAGCCCTCATTCCAGGCTTCCATGTAGAGATCCTCCACCTCTTCTATAGAGGTCTTATGGACTAAATTTATGGTAGAAGATATACTCGCATCTATCCTTCTCTGCCAGATTCCCTGCATCTTTATCCTGTCAAAGGGATTTAAATTTTGGGCTGTTACAAAATAATCAGGAAGGTCATTTTCATCCTCTATACCGTTTGCCTCCATATAATTTTTGGCTATAGGGGTGAACACTTTGTAAAATACATCTTCCCCATGGAGACTCTCGGTTTTTCTGGTGTAAAAAAATGCAAAATTTGGCTCTATTCCCGTACTTATTCTTAGCATTGTACCTATTGACCCTGTAGGGGCTATCGTTAGAAGCTGGGAATTTCTCAGACCATATTTTTCTATGAGTTCTATTGTTTCATCACTTGCATTATCCTTTAGAAAAGGTGAGGCAAGAATCTTGTCCTTCTTGAATTTTGGAAAGCTTCCCTGCTCCTTTGCCAAAAGGGCACTTGCTCTTAAAGCGTTATCCACGATTGTTTTAGAAACTTTGTCACAAAACTCAAGGGATTCAGGAGAACCATATTTTAATTTCAGTTTTATCAAAAGATCTCCCAGTCCCAGTATCCCCAGACCTATCTGTCTCCACTCTCTTACAGAGTCTCTCTGCTCCTCTAGTGGATGCAGAGACAGTCCTTCATCAAGCACATCATTTAAAGCCTTCACACCATCTCTTACTCTCTCGGAAAGTCTTTCAAAATTAAAAACTTTCCCCTCTACAAAACTTGGCAGCACAATGGATCCCAGTAGACAGCTTCCACCTGGAGGAAGGGGCTCTTCAGCACATGGATTGGTCCCTGCATATTCAAAGTCCTCATCCTCACTTAAAAGGTTCCAGTTTGATATTGTATCCCAAAACAGCACTCCCGGTTCTGCAAAATTCCAGTTTTGTCTGGCAAGCTCTTTAAACAGAAGTCTTGCATTGACTTTTTTGGTTATTGTCTCTCCTGTATCCCCAACAATAAATTCTGTCTTAAACATATCGCCTTTTTCCACGGCTTTCATAAATTCATCATTTATTCTCACTGATATATTTGCTTTTTGAATTTTATTTAGGTCCGACTTTACTTTTATAAAATCTTCCACGTCAGGATGATTTACATCTATAGAGAGCATAAGGGCTCCTCTTCTTCCTTTTTGCCCTATTATATCTGTGGTAAGATTATAAAGGTCCATAAAAGAAACGGCTCCTGTAGTATGCTTAGCAGAGTTGTTTACCTCAGATCCCTTGGGCCTTAGATTTGATATATCCACTCCACATCCTCCCCCATAGGAAAAGGTCCTTGCAAGTTTTTTAGCAGTTTCAAATATAGACTCGATGTTGTCCTCAGGAGGGGTTATCACATAACAGTTAGAATAAGTTATCTTTTTACCCACCTTGTGAAGACCCCTGTTAGAAAGAATTCTTCCAGCAAATATAAACTCTTTCTTCCATATCATCTCTTTGACTTTAGGATCTCCTCCAGCCACTCTGTCTAACCACTGGACAAAAGTTTCTCCGTCAAATTTATACTTTTTCTCCCATATATCTATTCCCAGGGTGTTGTCTTCTTCTAGCCACTCTTTTATATTTAAAACATCCATAATTGCCTCATCACCTCATATTGTATTTTTTTAATTTAACCACACTATATATTGTACCTTATAAGTAATTTTACCCTAATTTTTGTTTTTTTCAAGTTAATTTTTTTCATTCACTTTTCAACAAGCCATTTTACTCTGTTCATTTAAAGATATTTTTAAATGAACTTTATGATATCTTTCAAGAATTTATTTTTTCTCTTTACTCATTGACTGCTTTAGGTGTAATATATATATAACTATTTATATTTTTTGGAGGTATCAATGCGTCAGGTTAGCTACAAGGAAATACTCAACGAAAAAAATTATATTCTGATTGATGTTCGTACTCCAAAAGAGTATGCTGCAGAAACAATTTCAGGATCGATTAATATCCCTGTTTTGTTAGACAATGAACGGGTAGAAGTGGGGACAGCTTATAAACAGGTTTCAAAAGAGAAGGCAAAAGAACTAGGGATAGAATTTATATCAAAACGACTCCCTGGGATTTTTCAAGAGATAAATAATCTTAATAAAAAATATAAGAAACTAGTATTTTTATGTGCCAGAGGAGGTATGAGAAGTAGCAGTATGACCGCCTTATTTTCTTCACTTGGATATAAATGCTCAAAACTCACAGATGGTTACAAGGGTTACAGAAAATTTATATCTGAAGATCTAAGCAGAACAAACTCCGGTATAAAATACATTGTCCTTCACGGCAGAACGGGAGTTGGAAAAACTAAAATACTGCAACAGCTAGAAACTAAAGGTTACAGCGTTCTCGATCTTGAAAAATACGCCGACCATAAAGGGTCTATTTTTGGAGCCATTGGTGAAAAAAGAAAACAGAGTCAAAAGAGGTTTGAATCACTTATCTATGAGCATCTTCGAGAAAACCAGCATAACTATGTCTTGGTAGAAAGTGAAAGCAAAAGAATTGGTGATGTCTATCTTCCCGACACTATCTCAGATTCTATGAAAGATGGTCTTCATCTTTTTTTAGATACCTCACTTGATCACAGGGTAAAAATCCTCATGGAAGATTATGCCGATGCCTCAGAAGAAGATATCTTGAATTGCGTAAATTTTCTTAAAAAGTATATAGGAAAAGAGAAAACTGAAAGTTATTCTGAGCTGACCAAAAGCAGAAACTACGCCCAGCTAGCTGCTGAGCTTGTGGTAGATTATTACGACCCTCTATACGAAAAAAGCATTAAAAAATGGGAGTATGAGAGTATAATCAACTATGAAAGTGTCGATGAAGGAGTTCAAGGTGTAATTAACTTCTTAGATACTATGGATTTTTCATAGCTTTTCCTTTTCTGAACCATCAAAGAAATTTAATAAGTTCGAAAAAAGAGCCCTGTTCAAGAGACTTTTGGAAAGGCTCTTTTTTTTATAATCTTTGAATTAAATTATTGAATTTATTCGAAAACCTGTGTTACTTTCTTTTCTTGATAAAAGAAAGTAACCAAAGAAAATCAAGAATTTTCAAATGTCTAGGAAGTAGATATTTCTTTTATCACCTTTGTGAGCTACAGTCCTCGGTTCCCTGCGGAACTTATTCTGTAGGACGGCTGAGTGCGGCTCTTTCCTGTATAAGCCCTGCGACTTGAAAATTCAAAAAATCTTCTCTATGAAACTCTTCTCCTGTCTCTGTGTCTTCTGTGACCAAAAGATTTTGTTATTATTCGTGTTAATTCCCCTATCTTTTATTGGTGTTCATTCGTGATAAAATCCCTTGACTCTGATATCGCTCTCCTCCGTGATACTCTCTTCTTTTCTCTGTGACCAAAAGCTTTTGTCCTTATTCGTGTTAATTCCCCTATCTTTTATTGGTGTTCATTCGTGATAAAATCCCTTGACTCTGATATCGCTCTCCTCCGTGATACTCTCTTCTTTTCTCTGTGACCAAAAGCTTTTGTCCTTATTCGTGTTAATTCCCCTATCTTTTATTGGTGTTCATTCGTGATAAAATCCCTTGACTCTGATATCGCTCTCCTCCGTGATACTCTCTTCTTTTCTCTGTGACCAAAAGCTTTTGTCCTTATTCGTGTTAATTTCCCTATCTTTTATTGGTGTTCATTCGTGATAAAATCTTTTGACTTTAATATCGCTCTCCTCCGTGATACTCTCTTCTTTTCTCTGTGACCAAAAGCTTTTGTCCTTATTCGTGTTAATTTTCCTATCTTTTATTAGTGTCCATTCGTGACAAAATCTTTTGACTCTAATATTCAGATAAATTCAGTAATTTATCAGCATACTTCTAAATGTTTTTCAAAAAAAGAAAGATTCTCTAAAGAATCTTTCTCAAGGTTTTAATATCTTCTATTTAGATTTCACATTTTTAAATTACTTTAGAAAATATTTATTATTTAAAAAAATATCTCCAATACTTCATCTTCCGGTTTTTTACCTATAAGCGATCCTATAGTAAAAGTCATAAGAGAAATAAATATAACAGGGACTATCTGATGCATACCCATAGGTTTTATCTTACTGATGGTAAAGTAAAAATATGATCCCACTCCTGTTAGCATAGATGCTATGGCTCCCGTTGAGTTTGCCTTTTTCCAGTAGAGTCCCAGTACTATAGGGCATAAAAAGGTTGCTTCAAGGCCTCCGAAGGCAAAAAGGTTTATCCATACCAAAAGTTTCGGTGGATTCATAGAAAGTAGAAAAACTATTATCCCCACTGTAAGAGATGTAAAAAGTGTAAGTTTTTTTATTTTTTTATCATCGGCATCTTTGTTTATATAGTGGATGTAAAGATCCTTTACAATGGCAGCTGAGGACAGAATGAGCATAGAATCCACTGTGGACATTGTGGCTGCCAAAGGACCGCCTATAAATACTCCGGCCAGTATAGGGGGCATATTTCTTAAGGCAAGTGTCGGTATTATTTTATCTCCAACATCTATTCCAGGAGCTACTGCCGCTCCCATGACCCCTATAAGGTGCATTCCTATCATCAAAAATCCCACCACAAAGGTTCCAACCATCATTGCTCGATGCATAGATTTAGAATCTCTGAATCCCATACATCTGATTGTCGTCTGTGGGAGTCCCAGTACCGCCACCCCCACTAGCATCCAAAATGATAAAATAAATGGTTTTGCTATGGCTCCCCCAGAAGTTGGAGTCAGAAGATCTGGATTTGTTTTTAGCAGTCCCTGCATTATATTTTCCATGCCTCCGCCGTTTTTCAATATTGCAAAGAATAAAAAAGTCGTGGCTACCATCATCATTATTCCCTGAATTGCGTCAGTTAGAGCTACCGCCCTGAAACCTCCCAAAGTCGTGTATATTATAACCACTACACCAAAAAGTAAAAGGCCAGTGTGATATGAAAGGCCGGTTACAGTTTCAAAAAGTCTAGCACCTCCGATAAACTGAGCTATTATAGAGGCTGCGAAAAATACAAGTACGGCTATAGAGGATAGTATAACCACCGTGTCACTTTTATACCTAGCCCTAAGATAATCTGTTATAGTTACCGCTCCTATTTTCCTCGATATTATTGCAAATTTTTTACCAAGTATTCCCAGCGTGAGAAAGGCAGTTGGAGTCTGTATACAAGCTAGCAATACCCATCCCAAACCTAGTTTATATGCTACTCCAGGTCCGCCTACAAAAGAACTGGCACTGGCATAGGTTGCAATAAGAGTCATAGCGAGGACAAAGCCTCCCATATTTCTGCTCCCTATAAAATATTCCTCTATAAAATTGACTTCTCCCGAGTGTTTTATTTCGTTTGTCTTATATGCAATAAACAGCATCACCGCAAGGTAAATTACTAAAGGTATCAGTATCATTATATTTTCCATTATTCCTCCTAATCAAAGTCAACTTCTTTAAAAAATATCTTAATTGCAAAGTATACGAGGGTGCATATGACAAAAAATCCAACTATACATGAATAAAAAAACCATTCTGGAAGTCCCATTATAAATCTGTATTCCACAGGGTTTTTATCTCCCATGCCATAGGCAAAAAAGTACCACCATGCAAAATAAATTAAATAAAGAATTACTGTTATTGTAGCTTCTTTTCTTATCTGTTTGTTTCTCTCTCTCATCTGTCCTCCCCACAATAATTATCTAGCTTTACGAATAAAAATATCGACAAATCAATTTTTGACGAAGAAAAATTGAGCTATCCTTTTCCAAGTTTTTTAAGAAGCTCAATCATTATCATCTGTTCCGCTTCTGTGAGTACACCAAAAGCTTTTTTTAGGTTTTCCAAATGCTTATCAAAAACTTCCTCCATAAGTGCAGTACCTTTTGGGCTTATTTTAATAATAAAAACTCTTCTGTCTTTCTCGTCTCTTTTTTTAATTATAAGGCCCTCTTTTTCCAGGTTATTTATTATCACGGTCATAGTACCCCCGCTAGAAAAAGTCTTTTCTATGACCTCTTTTATTGTAAACTCCCCTCTGTGATATAAAAGCTCTAGTACCGAAAACTGTGCCTCTGTTACCCCTTGTTTTTTCATATCAGGATATATTCTTCTGTTTACCGAGGCATAACACCTTGAAAAGGTTACTAAAAGTTTAAGATTTCTCCATTCATCTCTATCATATTCTTTATTCATCATAGAAAAAATTATACTACTAATTAGTTTATTTTTCAATAATAAAATAGCTTATTTCCCCATATAATTTGATCCCTAATAGTTATAAATTATTCCGATGATAAAAACTTAAAAAAACCTAGTATTTTATTCTAATTTCACACTTTTATTTTTCTCCAATTGAAAAAGAGGCCTAGGCCTCTTCCCAATTTTTCTATGAGCTTATATTAATTTACCGTGCTTTTCATAACTTGATATTTTTTCTACTTCGTTGTGATCTCCCATAAGAACTACCTTAGGCTGATGAGTATGTGCTTCCTTCTCGTCTACCATACAGTAGGCCATTATGATTATTTTATCATTTTTTTGCACCATTCTCGCTGCTGCTCCGTTTAAGCATACGATTCCTTTTTCATCTTCTGCAGCTATTACGTAAGTTTCAAACCTAGCTCCATTGTTAATATTCACAATATGAACAAGCTCATATTCTCTTATACCTGCTGCTTCCATTATTGTCTTGTCAAGTGTGATACTACCTACATAATCAAGTTCTGCCTGAGTTACTGTGGCTCTGTGAATTTTCCCTTTTAAAAGTTGGATTTGCATTTTCACTCTCCTATTATCATATTATCTATAAGTCTTGTCTTCCCTATAAAAACTGCCGTTGCTGCAAGTGCTTTTTCTTTTACTACATCTATTTTTTCTAAGGTGTTAGGATCTACTATTTCAAAATAGTCAATCTTTGCTATATCCATTGTAGATATTTTCCTAGCCGCCTCTTTTTTTAGTTCCTCTACATCACTAGTTCCCTGATACACCATCTCTTTAATTATATTTAGAGCCTCTATAATAATAAGTGCCTTTCTCCTTTCCTCTTCAGAAAGTTTTGCGTTACGAGAACTCATTGCAAGCCCGTCTTCCTCTCTAACAATAGGACACCCTATGACTTCTACAGGAATATTCAGGTCCTTAGTAAATCTCTTTATTATAGCTAGCTGCTGAAAATCCTTCTCTCCGAAATAAGCTCTATCTGGTGAAACTATTAAAAATAGTTTTGTTACTACAGTACACACACCTCTAAAATGACCTGGCCTTGTTGCCCCGCAGAGTTCTTGGTCAAGACCCTCTATATCCACAAGGGTAGCAAATCCAGCAGGATACATCTCTGCAGCAGTTGGAGCAAATATAATATCTCCTCCTGCATCTGCAACCAGTCTTTTGTCCCTCTGAAGATTGCTCGGGTATGTCTCTAAGTCATTTTCATTGTCAAACTGTTTTGGGTTGACGAAAACACTCACAACAACCTTGTCATTTTCCGATGCCGCCTTTTCTATCAGACTCTTATGTCCAGCATGAAGATAACCCATTGTAGGGACAAACCCCACTGAGAATCCACTATTTTTCCATTGCTGAACTTTTTCCTTGATTTCACTGATGCTTCTTAGAACTTCCATCCTGTCCCCCTAGTAAAGTTTTTCAAGAACTTCATCTTTTATTCCGAAAGTATGCTCTTTTGCCGGAAAGGTTCCCTCTCTCACTTCTTTGACATAAGCTTCTAACCCTTCCCTCATTACTTTCCCCACATCTGCAAAGGTCTTTACAAATTTTGGTTTAAAATCCCCGTACATGTTGAGCATATCCTGAATCACTAGAACCTGCCCATCACAGACATTTCCAGACCCTATTCCTATGGTAGGGACAGAAACACTTTCACTCACAATCTTGGCAAGTTTTTCCGGCACACATTCTAAGACTATTGCAAAGACGCCTGCTTCTTCAAGTGCTTTTGCATCTTTTATCATCTGTCTGGCTTCCTCCTCGCTCTTACCCTGTACCTTAAATCCTCCAAATACATTTACAGACTGAGGGGTAAGTCCTAGGTGACCCATGACAGGAATCTGTGCTTTTACTATAGCCTTTATTTTCTCCACCATATCAACTCCACCCTCTAGCTTCACTGCATGGGCTCCTGTTTCCTTTATCAGTCTGCCTGCATTTGTTACTGCTTCTGGGGTAGTGTTATGGTAGGACATGAAAGGCATATCCAAAATAACTAGAGTATTTTTCACTCCCCTCATCACAGCTTTCCCATGGTGTATGATATCTTCCAAGGTAACAGAAAGAGTTGAATCATAACCTAGACATACCATTCCAAGGGAATCTCCCACAAGAATAGCTTCCACCTCGGTTTCATCTATGATCCTTGCTGTCGTGTAATCATATCCAGTGACTACCGAAAGCTTCTCTCCCTTTTCCTTCGAATTTCTGAAGCTTACTACTGTGTTTTTCATCCTTCCTCCTCTAAGAGTTTTTTTATTTCACTGTAATCTCTGTCGTTGTCTTTCATTATTTCTAAGAGCTCCAGGGATGCTGCCTTATAGAGTCTTTTTTCAACTCCATGCTGCACTTCAAGGTGCTTCAAAATGGTATCAATATCTCCCCTCTCAAGGGGTCCTGTTATGGACTTAGAAGTCCCTTTTTCCCTTATATTTTCTATGGTCTTCTCAATTATAGGAAATATTATCTCTTTTCCAGTTTCAAGACCTGATTTCTCTATATTTTCAATGGCTCTGTGAATTACAGATATTAAAAGATTTGAAGCAAAGACCCCTGCAAGATGATAGTTCACCTTTTTATCCGGTGAAATAGTAAACTTATTATTGGGAAGTTTGTCTAAAAAATCTTTAAACTCCTCTAAATCCCCCTCTATAGTCAGGGGCATCTTCTCCATTTTTTCTATCTCAGTGTCTCCTCCTGCAAAAGTCATCATGGGATGGATTGACATGACCTTGCAATTCCTCTCCCTGGCACCAGAAAATACCCGACTAGAAACTGCTCCACTGGTATGAACAACCATTTTATCTTTCACTTTACTAGTCAAAAGATTTTCCCAGACAGAATTTATTACTCCGTCAGGTACAGTGACAAATATAATGTCACTTCCGTCAATTATCTCTTTGTAATTTTGAAAAACAGCACTTTCAGTGATAGCTGCTGCTTTTTCAGCCAAAGATTTTACGCTGTCAAGATAGCCAGCAACTTTAAGATTTTTATTTATAAAATATCTTCCAAGAGATAAACCTATTTTTCCAGCCCCTATAAAAGAGATTTTCACTCGATTCCTCCCAACATTTTTTTCGAGATATAATACTAGCTAGTATGATTTCTATATACAAATGATAATACTAACTAGTATATTGTGTCAATATTATTTTATCTATAAAGTATATATTCTGTTTAAAAGTTGTATATATTTTTTTTATGCTTGTCTCTTAAAGCTCTATTTTCCAGGGATAATCATAAGTAATATTTATTATATTTTTTCTCTCACTGTGTAATTTTTTTAAATATTTGTAAAAAATTAGATGCCGCCTCAGAGAGACGACGATCTCTGACCCAGACTATACAGGTTTCTGTTGCCCTTGATATACTAGGGATTAAGGAGGGATGTATCGATCCCACAAAAATTTTGGCAAAATCAGCCATACGCTTTGCAGGAAAAAATATCATAGAAGATTGATAGATTGATTTTGCCTAGCTTTCATGCTATAATCCTCCTTATGTGAGTCTCATCACGATTATTATACTATTTTAATGGAGGTTAAAATGCCTATAGTGATTCCTAAAAAATTGCCTGCCTTCGAAACTCTTAAGGGTGAAAATATATTTGTAATGAATAAATCAAGGGCTTTTCGTCAAGATATAAGACCACTGAAAATAGTCATTCTTAACCTTATGCCCAATAAAATAATAACTGAGACGCAGCTCCTTCGGCTTTTGGGGAATACACCTCTACAAATAGAGATAACTCTCTTAAAGACGAGAACTTATGCCTCTAAAAATACGAGCCAGGACCACCTTACCAGCTTTTACAAGACTTTTGAAGACGTTAAAAATCACACCTTTGACGGTCTTATTATAACTGGTGCACCAATTGAACACCTTCAGTTTGAAGAAGTTGACTACTGGGAAGAACTCAAAGAGATTATGGAGTTTTCTAAATCTAACGTCACATCGACTATGCATATATGCTGGGGTTCTCAGGCTGGATTGTATTATCACTACGGAATACCAAAATTTCCAACAGATAAAAAAATCTTTGGAATTTTTAAGCATAAAATTTTAAATCTAAAAACAAAACTTACCAGAGGCTTTGATGATGAATTTCTTGTACCACATTCAAGACATACTACTGTTATGAGAAGCGATATTGAAAAGGTTCCAGAGCTGGAAATCTTGGCTGAGTCAAAAGATGCAGGTATCTGCCTTGTAGCAACAAGGGACAGAAAACAGATTTTCATCAGTGGTCATTTAGAGTATGAAAAGGATACCTTAAAAAATGAGTATTTTAGAGACTTAGACAAGGGACTTTCAATTGATATTCCAAAAAATTATTTTAAAGATAATAATCCTGAAAATGATCCTGTAGTTACCTGGAGAGCTCATGCTCACCTGCTTTTTTCTAACTGGCTCAATTACTGCGTCTACCAGGAAACACCATACTTTTTAAAATAACAGATCTGATACTTTTAAAAAATCAACTTCTATTTGGAAGAAGTTACAATAGATAGACTGAAAACATATCCTAAAAAGATATGTTTTTTTTGTGGTTGGTTGTAAATAGTCTGTTCCACAAAGACGACACCTTTTGAATTTTGTCCGATTTATTGTAACCTACCCACTTACACGTCTATGGTTTAAACTAGATATAAAGAGTTCCTCCGTTATTTGGTTTTGATTAGGCACCTAAATTTTAAGAAAATTGGAGCTCTTTTCCATATTTAAATTTCACTTTTGAAGAGAAGATCAGTAGTGATCAAAAACCTTATATCTAGGAGTTTATACACGCTAATGATAACTGTTTATGCAAATAATTCACGCTTAATTTTTTGATTGAAGGACTTTTCCACTTTTTTTTGAATAATTGTACAACAGAAGCCGTTCTATTAGTTTAAAACGTTAACGTTGACAGGGAAGGGAAGATCAAAGAAATATGTATGATAAAATCAAGGAGGTAAAGGAAATGAAAAAACTATTCTTATGATGTCATTTTTAGCTTTATTTTCACTGAGGGAAATGCCCAGTGTGAAATGAGATGGTAAAATCATCAAAGAGGAGTATGATATCAGTATAAAGCAGGTAAACACAGACTCATTTGTAAAATAAAGGTAAATATATCAAAAAGAGTGAAAAAGAAGTATAAAGGGTTAATATTAAATTTTAAGGGGGTGACAGAATGTTAGGGACGATTGCTGTAATCCTAATAGTCTTATGGCTTTTAGGTATAGTTAGTGCATATACTATGAGTGGTTTTATACATATCCTTCTAGTAATTGCGATAATTATAATTTTGATAAGGATAATAAACGGAAGAAGGGGACTTTAGTCCACGAATGCTATCTAGCATAACCATTTAATATCATATTAGGCTGCGGTGAATTACAATAGTGACAGATTGATTTTCAGTTTAATTTTACAGGTATTAAGTGTTAATTTACATATCGAGTTTAAAAGTATGAACCTGACCACACAGTGAGCGGCTTCCTAAAAGTTCCTAGTTTGATAAAAATGGTGGTGCGTCATGCCGAGCGCACCACTTTACTTTTTTCCAGAAAACCTCATTTTCTGGAAAGTAAGCTAATATTTTTCTTGGTTTTTCTCTAATTAAATTTACAGTTCTCAAAATTGAACTTTTAGATATACTCTTGAAATCTGTCTTTTTAGGATAAAATTGTCTCAATATTCCGTTTAAATTCTCGTTGCTTCCTTTCTCCCAAGGTGAATAAGGACTGCAAAAAATATATTTACAGATAATCCCGATTCTCAGTGACCTATTTCTTATCTGGTATTTGCCACTTCTGGCTTTTCATCCAAAAATCTTATAGTGTTATGCGTGATTATTTTTGCCCACAATTATAGATAGGGAGGTATTTGTTTGATTAGGAAAATATTAGACATCATTAAAAAAAGTATATGGCCCTATCCATTTATCTACGGGGTCCTATCTCTATTAGGTTCATTTTTCATTATTTTAATTGACTCAGGGTATTTTTTGGATCTTCAATTACACATACCGAATATATTTTTTACGGATATTGATTTAGCTAGGATGATTTTAGGTATTGTTGCAGCCTCTTTTATTACAATCACTACCTTTACTTTTTCTACTACAATGATCGTTCTGACAATGTATATGTCTCAATTTTCACCCAGAATAGTTGAAAATTTCTTAACAAATAAAAATACAATGCAAGCATTTGGTATATTTGTTGGAGGATTTATTTATTCAATTACTTCATTATTGTTTATGAGGAGAGATTTAATTTCAGAATATTTAGTTATATCCGCAAGTATAAGTATCATTTACATGATAGTTGGTTTAGTATTTTTTTTAATTTTTATTAATAGTGTAGCAAATCTTATACAAGTAAACAATGTTATTAAAAACCTTTATAAGAACTCATTAAAAAATATGGTGAAATATAAGGATTTAATAAAAACAGGATCAATTATTAGTAAAATAAAGGTTGAAAAGTACAGACAATTAGAAGTGGTTTTTTGTCAACAAAATGGATATATTCAGTATATTAATCATGAGAATCTACTGGAGCTCGCTAAAGATATACAAGCGGTTATTGTCTTTGAAAAAGTAGTGGGTCAGTTTGTAGCAGATGATACAAAGCTGATTTCCTTGTACTTAAGAAAAAATACAGAAATAAATGAAACCATGGTGAAAAAACTATTGAGTTGCATTATCATAGGAGAGAGAAAAACTGAAGAACAAAATTTTGGTTTTATGATCCAAAAGATAGTGGAAGTGGCATTAAGAGCCATATCTCCAGGAATTAATGATCCACATACAGCGAGTCATTGTATAAGAATACTTGGTATTTTACTTAGACAAATCTCTGATTTAGAAAATGGATATATTGTTAAGAAAGATGAAGAAGATGAAAATATCATGGTTGTATTTAAAGCTTTTGATTTTGAGAAAATATTATATTATACATTTAGTCAACTTATACATTATGCAAAAGAAGACGTGTTGGTAATTACTTCGATATTTAAAGCTTTAAGATTTGCTATGGAAAAAGCTTCAAAAGAAAATAGACTTATCATTATAACATTTAGTGACTATATTTGGGGAAAAATAGTACCAGAATTAAGTGAAGGTTTGGATTATAAAATGTTAAAACACGAGAGAGATGAGATATATCTTTTGAAATAAACTGTGCTTGTAATTTTTACAAAATACTTTATTCCATCACTTAATCCTGAATTATTGATAGGTGTATTATAAAAACAGGTGTATCATTTTAAATTGTGTTGAATCAGATTTAAAAAATATTATAAATTTTTACTTGTTTCAAAGATATCTACACAATATTAAGAAAAATATTTTTTTAACTTGTAATAATTCCAAAATTTGTGTATTATATTTATCGTACCCTTTTATAAAAAAAAATTTAATGGTTTCAATATTTTAAATATTCATATATACGGGACAAATGAAGTAGTCTTGAATAAAGCTCGTTAATTTTGTTTGTAGCAAAAGAGTTGTATCAATTACTAAAAAAAATAATATCACCAGGGAGGAAAATTATGTCACACGATGCATCACAAGGAAACCCGGCAGTTGTTGGGTTGGCAGGATTTGGTCTCACGACTATGTTGCTTCAGTTTCACAATGTAGGATGGATGGGGTTAGGTCCTGTAGTAGCTTCAGGACTCATCTTCGGAGGCTTGGCTCAGCTGATCGCAGGTTTCCAAGAATTCAAATGCGGTAATAACTTTGGTTACAGTGCTTTTGTTTCTTATGGTAGTTTCTGGATATCTTTAGGTATTATGTTCCTTTTAAATCATTTTGGCATCTACAAAGCCAATCATACTGATATAGGATTTTTCCTAATTGCTTGGACTATGTACACTGCTATCATGACTATTCCTGCTATGAAAGTTCATGCTGCTATGGGAGTCACTTTTATCCTTCTACTCATAGGATTTATACTTCTTGATCTTGCACACTTCGGTTACCCGGCACTAACTAAAGTCGCTGGTTACGAACTAATGCTTTGTGCACTTTCAGCTTGGTATATGATGGCCGCAGCCATATATTCCCAGGTTTTCGGGAGACCTGTTCTTCCAATGGGTATACCTCTAATCAATTAATAAGCAAAAAAGGTCAGCCAAAATAGGCTGACCTTTTTTAGTGTCACAACACCAATCATAAAACAGAGAATTTTTGATTTTTCATATCCGTTATAAACATATAGCCAGATGCATGGGTCATCATTATTTCAGGCTTTATCTTCATAGGCACATTTTTCCCCTCTGAAATATGCCTCACTTCCATTTAGACCGTATTTATATTACATGACTCCCAGTACTCTCAATATACCTCTGAGTCCAAGACCACATGCTACTAACACCACTATTCCACCTAAAATATTTGTAAGTGGTGAGTTGACATATTTTCCAAGTCTCTTTTTGTTGTTCATGGCATATAAGAGGAAGATTGCTATTACAGGAAGAAGTATCCCGTTTGCTGCCTGAGCAAATATAATCGCAGAAAGAGGTTTTAGACCTATCGCTGAAAATATTATTCCTATTAAAATAACTGTTGTCCAAATAGCCTCAAACTTCTTGTCCTTAAAATCAGATTTCCATCCCATAGCTCCTGCCGTTGCATAGGCTGCAGCTAAAGGTGCCGTTATTGTAGAAGAAAGTCCTGCAGAAAAGAGTCCGAAGGCGAAGAAGTATTTGGCCCAAGAACCAAGAAGTGGTTCTACTGATTTTGCCATATCCCCTGCATTGTTTATAGCTATATTTGTACCAAAAAATGCTGCAGATGCTGTTATTATAACTGCAATGGAAATTAGTCCTCCTAAAACAATGGAAAGAAAAATATCCGACCTAGACTCTTTTAATCCGCTTGCATCTTTCCATCTTTCCTGGACTGCAGAAGAATGAAGGAAAAGGTTATAAGGAACTACAGTAGTACCTACTAAAGCCATTATAAGAAATACAGAACCTTTAGGAACACTAGGAATAAACATCCCTTTCAGTATCTCATTCCACTCAGGAGCAACAATTATAGCCGTAGTAATAAAGGTAGCACTCATAAGTACAACCAGTCCGATTAGAAATTTCTCTACAAACTTATAGTTTCCAGTTTTTAAAAGAATATAACCTCCAATTCCCATTATAGGACCCCATATATTCATAGATATTCCACTTATAGCCTCTAAACCAAGTGCTCCCCCTAAAATATTACCTGTTTCATAGGCTGCGCATCCTATCCCTATAGCCGAAACTACCAAAATGATACTCCCGTATTTTGCTATGGGATTAGTAAATTGTTCTCTCAGTGCAGATCCAAGTCCTTTTCTGGTTACGATACCAAGTCTTGCTGACATCTCTTGTAAAACCACTGTTGCGAAAATGGAAAATACCATGGCCCAGATGAGTGAATACCCAAATTTTGCACCTGCTATTGATGCTGTAGTGATAGTTCCCGGACCGATAAATGCTGCAGTAACAATGGCAGCAGGTCCCATAGTTTTCAATTTTTGTAGAAACCCCTTTTTTTCTACTTGTACAGTTGCTGATTCCATATTGATTCCCCCTTTTCAAATTAAAATGTTTCATATATTAAACCGACGGTTTATTTAACTTGTATAATTAAAGTTCCCTCGCCATATCTTATAAAAACCCCTTGGCTAACAGGAACTTATGTGTTCTTAATTGTGAATATAATAAAAAATCGCTATACTTTCAAGGTAACAGTTTTGAAAGTAAAACGACTTTTAACTTTTCTAGTTTAAGAATAAAGGGTTACTTTATTCTTGCCAGCAAGATGCCATTTACCCTGTTTATGATCTTTTTAATTTCTATGTCTGAAGTATATGATATTTTTCTTTTCCTGTCAATTTTTTTTTATGAATTTTTTTTAATTTAATTTTTTTAAATTCAATTTTTAAAAATTTTAATCGGATCTGCCTTAAAATTTTTTCATAAAAATCCATTGTTTATGGGCTTACTTTGACATTCTCTGTCCTGATATGCTATCTTATATTTAAAGGCAAAAAATAACAGGAGATGGTGAATATATTATGACTATTAATGATAATAGCATTAATCAAAGCTTGGATAAGGCTTTGAGCCTGCTAGAGTATTTTGATGCTGAAAACCCCAGCAGGGGGCTGAGTGAAATTTCACGTCTTTCTTCTATTCCTAAAGCAACTGTATACAGATTGTTAAACACCTTTGAAAAAAATGGATATCTCGTAAAAATTGATACTGGTGGTAAACAGGGGCAATACAAGCTTGGAATGAAATTTCTAGAATTAGGAACAATGGTTTCAGAATCTATAGAGTTAAAAGAGATTGCCTTCCCTCATATGAAAAAACTTAGAGATGAGATAAATGAAGATGTTCAGCTAGTAATAAGAGACAAAGACCATGCAATCTATGTGGAAAAGCTGATCAGCAAACATCCAGTAAGACTCTATACAAAAATAGGTCGGACTGCCTCCCTAAATGCAGGGGCGTGTCCAAGGGCAATTCTTTCCTTTTTGAAAGATGATGAGATTCAATCAATTATAAAAAATACAGAGTTTGTGAAATATACCGAAAACACCATAATGGACAAGGAAAAACTCTGGGAATCAATAGTGGAGAGTAGAAAAAACGGGTACACAATAAGCTACAGTGAGATGGAGAGGCAGACCATAGGTATAGGGGCACCCATCTTTGACTATACGAAAAAGGTTATAGGAGCTCTCAGTACTGCCGGGCCTGACCAGCGATTCACAGCTGATAAATTTCCAGATATAATAAAAAAAGTAAAAGAAACTGCAATAAAAATTTCAAGAGAACTTGGTTACAAAGGATAATGAGGGGGAAACCCTTCATTTTTTATATTTAAACTGTGAATGTAAAATACAATACATAAACTCTCTAGACATCTGAGTTTTTTTGTGTTATCATTCAGAAAATGAATAATAAACCATCGGTTCGATATTTAAAACGAATGATGGCTTAGGGAGGTAGTTAAAATGTTTCAAGTTGACCTCAACAGTGACCTTGGAGAAAGTTTTGGTAACTATAAAATAGGGATGGATGAAGAGATTTTAAAATATGTCTCCTCTGCAAATATAGCCTGTGGATGGCACGGTGGAGACCCTATGGTTATGGATAAAACAGTTTCCATGGCAAATAAATATAACATCGGTATAGGGGCACACCCTGGATTTTTTGATCTGATGGGATTTGGAAGAAGAAGTATTGATGCCACTCCAGAAGAGATAAAAAATTATGTGAAATACCAGTTGGGAGCACTTATGGCATTTTCTGTATCCCACGGTGAAAAAATTCAGCATGTGAAAGTTCACGGAGCGATGTATAACATGGCTGCTAAAAATGAAAAATATGCAGATTCCATAGCTCAGGCCATCTATGAAGTGGATAAAAATATCATTCTTTTAGGACTCGCCAATAGTGAAATGATAAAATCAGGAAAAAAATTAGGTCTTAAAACAGCAAATGAAGTTTTCGCTGACAGAGCTTATAACAGTGATGCGACACTTGTCTCTAGAAGTATAGAGGGGGCTGTTATCCACGACGCTGAGTTAGCAATTTCAAGGGTTATAAAAATGATTAAAACAGGAAAAATAACTTCCATAACGGGAGAAGAGATATCTATAAAAGCTGATTCTGTCTGTGTCCACGGTGATAACCCAAAGGCTTTAGATTTTGTAAAAAAAATTCGAAAGGAATTAGAAAAAGAATCCATTAGAGTAACTTCTATTTCAAATTTCATAAAATAATGTTTACTTTTTTACGTGAAAGATGAGGGTGATTAAAATTTATAAAGAAACTAGATATCTGAGTGCAGGGGACAGAGCCCTTGTAATAGAATTTGGAAATAAAATCTCTGAGGCGGTTAATTCTAGGGTCAGGTCTATGACCATCGCAATAGAGAAAGAGTGTATAGAGGGAATCATAGAGATCACCCCCACCTACCGATCTCTTACTGTTCACTATGATCCTATGAAAATATCATATTCCTCTCTACTAGAGCACTTTGAATCTTTAGAAAATAAACTTGGAAAGATAGACATTCCTCTTCCAGAAATTATAGAGATACCTACTTTTTATGGTGGGGATCCAGGTCCTGATATTGCTAACGTAGCTGAGCACAACTCTATTTCAATTGATGAAGTAATAAATATCCATTCTTCAAAAGAGTATCTAATCTATATGCTAGGATTTACACCTGGATTCCCATACCTTGGTGGGATGGACGAAAAAATCGCCACTCCAAGACTTGATGCACCAAGAACAAAAATAAGAAAAGGTTCTGTGGGGATCGCCGGAAGCCAGACAGGGATCTACCCTACTGAAAGTCCCGGAGGATGGCAGATCATTGGAAAAACTCCTGTAGACCTATACAATGCCCATAGTGATTCCCCTATACTTTTAGATTCTGGAAACTATATAAAATTTGTCCCTGTCAGCTGGGATGAATATAAAAAAATAGAAAAGGCTGTTAAAGAAAACAGATACCAGATAAAAAAATACCCAAAGGAGGAGAGGCTGATATGAAACAATTTGAAATTTTGAACCCCGGACCTCTTACACTCATTCAGGATTTCGGGAGATACGGATATCAAAAATCTGGTGTTCCTGTCTCAGGTGCCATGGACAGTTTTTCATACAAAATTTCCAATATATTGCTGGGAAACAATGAAGATGAAGGGGTACTTGAGTTCACAATGCTAGGTCCAAAAATAAAATTCGGATCCAAGTGTACAGTAGCCATAACAGGAGGAGATTCTTCTCCAAAGTTAAACGGAAATCCTGTTTCTCTCTGGGAAACTATAAGAATAAAACCGCAAGATGAACTCTCCTTCGGCATAATGAGTACAGGATGCCGTGGATATATCTCATTTGCAGGTGGAATTGACGTACCAAGAGTCATGGGAAGCAGATCTACCTACATAAAAGGTAAAATCGGAGGTCTTGAAGGAAGACAGCTAAAAGCTGGAGATATTTTAAAATTAAAAAATGCAGAGTCTTTTTCGGTCCCAAAAAAACTTCCAGAAAAATATATTCCCTTATACTCCAATCATTATGAACTCAGTGTTATATTGGGTCCTCAAGATGATTATTTCACCTCTATAGGTATTGACACTTTTTTCTCAAGTAAATATACTGTCACCAATGGATGCGACAGAATGGGAATAAGGTTAGAGGGAGAAAAGATAGAGCACGTCTCAGGAGGAGATATCTTATCCGACGGGATTGTTCCTGGATCTATCCAGATTCCGGGACAAGGAAAGCCCATCATCATGATGGCTGACTGTCAGACAACAGGAGGTTATACCAAAATAGCTACTGTCATAAGTTCAGACCTAAAAAAACTGGCTCAAGCAAAACCAGGGGACAGCTTAAGTTTTAAAAAAGTTACCGTTGAACATGGACAAAAAATATTAAAAGAAAATATGGAACTTATGAAAAAAATTCAAAGTGAGATATCCTTCAAAAGAGATTTTTTGGGAAAAACCTTCAGAGTTACTGTAAATTCAACTATCTACAACATAGAAGTTTTCGAGGTATAGAAAATATTTAAAAATAAATATTATATTGAAAAAGAGGGTGAACCACAAGTAATTTTTCTACTTGAGTCACCCTCTTTATTTATCTTCGTATGTATAAAGGTTTTCAATAAACTCTTTATACTATATAGTTAAAAGTGAGTATATTACCCCTATAGATCCAGTGATAGTAAGTCCAAGAACGATTTTAGGAGACATCTTCCCTTCATTTTCTGCCGCTTTACCAAACATTCCGAATACCAACGGATGAACTAGGAAAGGCATTGCAAAGATAAATGCTATCAGACCTGCTGCTGTTCCTCCAAACATACCTCCCTGTACTGCTGCAAATAAACCAAAGTGAGAAAGGCCAGAAGATACTGCGATTGAAACTTGATCTAAAGGCATTCCTGCAACGTTTAGCATAGTAAAACTTCCAAATACAGCTACTACCTGCCATCCAAATGCAAACTGCATAAGACCTTTTACCTCTTTTCCGTCGTCACCATTTGCTTTTCTGAGAGTTCCAATTGCAAATACTACTATTGCAAGACCTACAAGTATAAGAGGCAGGGTCCAGGCAACTATAATGCTTCCACGCTCTGCACTGGCAGCAAGTATAGAGAACACGAATACATGTCCAAAGAATGGAATGTTTATCATTATAGGCGCTCTTGAAGCCGCCTTTTCTCCGAGGTCTCCACCAGTGCAAGCACCGGTTAGTCCAGAGTGAGAAAGTGCTCCTGCCATTCCCGGAGCCAGATTTCTTATATTATTTGATTTACAAAGGAATATAAGTATCGCTAATCCAGAGAACATCCAGAATACTTGACCTGCAAATCCATAGATCATAACATTCTTAACTCCTGCTATTTTGAAGGCATCAACCATTCTAGATCCACCTACTAGGAAACTTCCTGCCAGTACTACTGGAATTCCTGCAAATAAAAGTGCATTTAAGGTCGGTCCAAATTTCCAGTTTGAAAATATCATCCCTAAACCTGCAGATATAAGCATGGCAAAGAAAATCTGAGGGAGTGCGATAAAAGGCTTAACCATTGATGCTATTTTAAGAGAGAGCATAAGAATACCCAGTATAGCCACCATCTCTACAAAACCTTTTCTTATGTAAACCTGCTTACTTGCTATTTTCGCCTTGTTATCAATAAATATTATAGCCAATACAATACTTAGGTATGCCAGAAGCATATATGATTTTCCTAATACGCTGTCTCCCTGAACACCAACTATCAGGCTGTGAGTAGTTTGTATACCTATTAAAATAAAGAATGCTCTTATCAAAAAGAAAATCTGTGTACTGTTGGTACCAAGAATTGTCTCATCTTTCGACGGTATCATTATATCGTCTACTTTGAGATCTTCTTTACAGAATATCTTTTTTATCTCCTGTCCCCCTACAAAGAAAGATGCTATAAGAGCGATAACCGTTGTTTTGCTCGCCAGTACTACCATCGGGAATTCGGCCAATCCCGGAGTTGCCATTTGACTTTTTACCAATAGGAATCCCATTGCCAGTCCAAATACAACAATTATCAGTATAGATGAATATTTAGTCCCCGCTACAACTGTCCTTGATACCAATACCATAGTTATTAGTATGAGCATAGTGATAAAAAAATGATTCAGAGCTGAAATGTGTACAATTTGATCCATTACTTGTTCCAATTTTCATTTACCTCCTTGAAGTTTTATGTTTAAGAAAGTTTTAATCAATACTAGGTTTTACTCTGTAGAAAAGCTCCTTTTTTTACTTAGATCCTTCTCTACATTTTACAGCTATAGTATTCTTCATTCGAATAATGAAAAAAATATTTTTTAACAGAGATTTTTTTGCAAAATCGCATAAAAAAATAGGCCAGCACAAAGAGATTACTTCGCAGTGGTCTATTAAAGTCTTGGCATACACCCTCTCTAATCTTTACCAACAAAACAATATACTATAATTAGATTATTAAAATTCTAGAATTACTTCGGGATATACAAATAACTCTTAGCTTATCAATTTTTTCTCTAAAATCGATTTATTGTAACTCAAATTCTGTTTAATGTCAACGCATTTTTACATTTATTATCCTTATTCAGGCAGGATTAAGCTCTCTTTAAATATTCAGTATTTTTAGCAACTTTATTTTTATTAATAACTACAACAAGGGAAATTATCCCTATAAGTACTCCACCAAAATAAGGAATGGATCCTGTCATCCTTAGTCCTTCTGGAGCCATTAGCATATAACAAGTCATTACTCCTGTCATAAAAGCAGCAGGAACTCCAGTGACCCACATGTTTTTATTATTCTTAATCAGGAAGTAGGTACACATCCAGAGGGTGAATGTTGCCAGTATCTGATTTGTAAAAGCTACATATCTCCAGAGCGTTGTAAATCCAAGCTGAGACATGAAAGCTGCTACTAGAAAAAGCGGAGCAGAAACTAAAATACGATTTTTAAAGGACTTTTGCTCAATACCAACTGCATCTGCTATGGTCAGTCTTGCACTTCTAAAAGCAGTATCTCCTGTGGAAATAGGCAGTGCAATTACTCCAAACCCTACTAGAATAATCCCGGCTTTTCCTAGAAGTGAATTGGATATCTCGCTTATAGCTACCATCCCACCACCACTTTGTGCCAGTCCCTCTGTACCTCCAAAAAAGGCTATGGCTATTGCAGCCCATGTAAGAGCCACTATCCCCTCTATAATCATCGCACCATAAAAGGCCTTCCTTCCGGAAAATTCACTTTTAAGGCATCTCCCCATGAGTACACTCTGGGTAGAGTGAAAACCTGAGATAGCTCCACATGATATTACCACAAACATAAATGGGAAGATAGGCTTTCCTGCAGGATGAAGGTTCTGAAATGACACCTCAGGAATGCTGTACCCTTTTATTAAAAGTGAAGCCATAAGAGCCACAACCATTATTATCAAAGAAGCTCCGAAAATTGGGTATATTTTACCGATTATTTTGTCAATTGGAAGCATAGTAGCAATGATATAATATATTGCTATCAAAAGAAGCCAGATTTCCTTTGATATTCCTGTATAGCTTTTCATTATTTCTGCAGGACCTGTTATAAAAGCTATACCAACTATTATTAGTAATATTACGGTAACAATTTTTATAAATCTCTCTGCACCATTTCCAAGGTACTTTCCTATAAGTTCAGGAATATTTTTTCCAGAATGTCTCATGGAGATGAGTCCTGCATAATAGTCATGTACAGACCCGGCAAAAATACACCCGAATACTATCCAGAGAAAGGCAGCAGGTCCCCACATAGCTCCTGCTATAGCACCAGTTACAGGACCTAAACCGGCTATATTTAGAAACTGAATAAGAAGAGCTTTTTTCCAGCTTATCTCAACATAATCCACTCCATCATTCATTGTCGTTACCGGAGTATCTCTAGAATCCACCCCAAAGTTTTTCTCAAGATATTTTCCATAGATAAAATAAGCTGAAATCAGCATTGCAACACTTATAAAATAACTATACATATTTATCCCCCTATAAATACCATCATAACTTTTTATTTTTAAATTTTAACCACCTAAAATATTATTAAGGCAGTTGCCAAAAAGGATAATAATATCCTCAGCAACTGCCCGTCAAACCTTGGAAATATTAATTCTCAGCTTATTTTTTAAGCCAAGACATCATTCCTCTTAACTCATTTCCCACTTTTTCTAGCTGATGTTCCTGCTCAGTTTTTCTCTTTTCATTCATAAATTCCATTGTTTCGCACTCTTTTATGAAGTTTCTAGCAAAAGTACCGTCTTGGATATCTTTTAATACTGCCTTCATTCCATCTCTAGACTCTTTAGTTATAACTTTAGTTCCAGTGATGTAGTCTCCGTATTCAGCAGTATTTGAGATAGAGTCCCTCATTGATGTGAATCCACCGTCTATGATCATGTCAACGATTAGCTTCATCTCATGCACACACTCAAAGTATGCCATCTCAGGCTCATATCCAGCCTCTACAAGAGTTTCAAAACCAGCTTTCATTAGCTCAGTAACTCCACCGCAAAGAACTGCCTGCTCTCCAAAAAGATCAGTTTCAGTTTCTTCTTTAAACGTAGTTTCGATGATTCCTGCTCTTGCTCCTCCAAATCCTTGAGCCCATGCAAGTGCGATTTCCTTTGTGTTTCCTGAAGGATCTTGCTCTATTGCAATAAGTCCTGGCGTCCCTGTACCTTGAACGAAAGTTCTTCTAACCATGTGTCCTGGTCCTTTAGGTGCTGCTAAGAACACATTTAGGTCTGCTCTTAAGTTTACAATATTATAAAGAACATTGAATCCGTGTCCAAATCCTAGGTAAGCTCCCTCTTTAAGGTTTGGTTCAATCTGCTCAGCATAGATCTTCCCTTGAGACTCATCTGGGATAAGTAGCATTACAACATCTGCACCTTTCACTGCATTTGCTATTGTGTCAGCCTTAAGACCTGCAGCTCTAACTTTTTCCATTGTCTTAGAACCTTCTCTTAATCCTACTGTAACATCTACCCCTGAATCAAAAAGGTTTAAAGCATGTGCATGCCCTTGACTTCCAAATCCAACTACTACTACTTTTTTCCCCTTTAAGATATCGATGTTACAATCCTTTTCTGTGTATACAGTTACTGCCATTTTTTTATTCCCCCTTATTTGTTTTTAATTTATTTTAATGGTGTTGAAAACCTTATATTATCTCTACACTTACTATATCAACTATTTTACATAAATTTATTTTTATCTGTTCTAGAAGAGCGTAATCACTTTTGACGACGGCGAGAGTCATTTTTATATTTCCGGGATCTTCTTTAGACGGATGTGCAACAACACTTTCTAGCCTATATCCCTTCTTGTTAAATAAATTGTAAATTCTCGAATGAGTACTTATTTTATTTTTCGCCGTTATCAAAAGTTCTCTTTTCATATTTTCGCTCCTTATTTTTTAAAGATTTGGATGAACTAGTGTCTGATATACATTCTTTTTTCTATCTAAGACACATTCTATTATTACAGGTTCATCTGTGTCAATATTTTCATCAAAAGCTTTTACAAGTTCTGCTTCATTTGTCACCCTTACACCTTTTATCCCGTACGCCTTTGCTATCTGGATAAAATCAGGATTGACATCTAGATACACTCCAAAATGTTTTCCACCTTTGAATGTATCCTGAAGCTGTTTTACCATTCCTAGGGTGCTGTTGTTTATAATCAAGATTTTCACAGGAAGTTTATACTGCTTCAGCATTATTATCTCCCCTACACACATCTGAAAGCCACCATCTCCCACAACAGATATGACTGTGGTATCGGGCCTTTTTACCTTTGCTGCTATGGCTGCCGGGATACCAAATCCCATGGCCCCTGCTCCACCTGAAGTTATAAAAGTTTTTGGTTTTCTAAATTTGTAATATTGAGCTACCCACATCTGATGTTGTCCTACATCTGTAGTTATTATAGCATTTTCATCAGTCTTTTGGCTCAAAATTTCAAAAATTCTTCTAGGCTCCAGAGAATACTTCTCACTGAACTTTGTAGGTGAATATTTACCTTTCAGTTCCTCTACTCTGTCTAGCCAACGTTGCTCTTTTTTCCCCGGGCTCATTTCCGACATTTTACTCAGGGCTTCTTTTGCATCACCTTGAATAAATATATCAGCTACAATTATTTTTTTATTTTCAGCAGAGTCTATATCTATATGAACCACTTTTGCCTGATCTAAAAAACCATCTGTATCACATGTAAGTCTGTTGTCTAATCTTGTTCCCACAGCCAATACAAAATCAGCTTCCTGAATTATTATATTTGTGGCTATACTTCCGTGAACTCCTCCCATTCCTAGGAAAAGTTTGTTGTCCCCGGGAAATCCTCCTAATCCCAATAAGGAAGAGGTCACCGGTATGTTGTTTTTAGTAGCAAATTCATAAAGTTCATCTGCTGCACCACTTCGTATTACTCCGGCTCCTGAAATAATGAGAGGTCTTTTAGATATTTTAAGAAGCTCTACTGCCTCTTTGATTTTCGTCATATCCAGCTTTGGAATATGAAGAGATGGAAAAAGATCTAGCTCTTGGTTCAAAAGTACTTTGAACCTCTCCTCGCTCATCTCATCGTTTTGAATATCGGTAGGAAGATCTATAAGAACTGGACCCGGTCTTCCTGTTGTAGCGATATGAAAAGCTTCTTTTAATATTACAGGAAGTTCTTCAAGAGATTCTACACTATAGTTGTGTTTTGTTATAGGAAGAGTAACTCCTACAATATCCACTTCCTGAAATACATCCTTACCCTTATTAGACCTAGATACCTGGCCTGTTATGGCTATCATTGGAGAAGAATCCATATAGGCAGTCATTATCCCCGTAACCAAGTTGGTCGCTCCAGGACCTGAGGTGGCCAAGCAGACCCCAGGGATACCTGTAAGCCTTCCCGATGCATCTGCCGCATGAGATGCTCCCTGTTCGTGCCTTGGGAGGATAAATTTTATATCATTGTCCTCTCGAAGAGCTTCAAAAATAGACAGTACCGCTCCTCCAGGATATCCGAAAATCTCCTTTATTCCCAAGTGTTTCAGAGTCTCTAACAGAATTTGTGCCCCTTTCACGCCTAATGCACCCCCTATCTATTTGTCTGACTACCCTTCTATTGCTCCACTATAAGCCGATTTAACTTTTTCAGAATACTTCTTTAAATATCCGCTGGCCTCTTTTTCAACTATAACCAATTTTGATTTTCTTTTTTCAAGTTCTTCTTCATCTACTACAAAATCAAGAGTACCCTTGTTTATATCTATTTTGATAGTATCCCCTTCTTCTATAAGAGCTATCGGTCCACCTTCTGCCGCCTCAGGAGAAACATGTCCTATAGCTGCTCCCCTTGTAGCACCGGAGAATCTACCGTCGGTGATAAGGGCCACTGTCTTGTCTAGACCTAGTCCCACAAGTATAGAGGTCGGAGTGAGCATCTCTCTCATTCCAGGCCCTCCCTTTGGACCTTCATACCTTATTATGATTACATCTCCGTCTTTTATATTCCCGCCCATGAGAGCTGCTACTGTATCTTCCTCGCTGTTAAATACCCTTGCAGGTCCGCTGTGAACCTTCATCTCTTCCACAACTCCACCTGACTTTACAACTGCCCCAAGAGGTGCGATGTTACCTTTTAGGACAGTGAGTCCTCCTCTTTTGGTATAGGGATCAGACAGTTCTCTTATTACAACTTTATCTGTTACTCTATGTCTCTTTAGTACTTCTGATAATTTTCCGTTTACTGTTGTTTCATCTTCTAGTATCTCTCCATCTATAAGCTCTCTCATTACAGCATGTACCCCTCCTGCACGATCGAGATCCTCTATAAAGTGGCTTCCTGCTGGAGAAAGTTTCGATATTTGAGGAACACCTTTGCTCACTTCATCAAAATCATCAAGAGTAAGGTTTACATCGGCATCATTTGCAATAGCTAAAAGATGAAGTACCGTATTTGTAGATCCTCCGAGAGCCATGTCCACTCTAACGGCATTCATAAATGCTTTTTTAGTCATTATATCTCTAGGTTTAACACCATTTTCAAGAAGTTCCAAAACTCTCATTCCGGCTTCTTTTGCCATCTCCATTCTTTTTGAGAATACTGCAGGAACAGTTCCATTTCCAGGAAGAGCCATTCCCAATGCTTCTGTCAGGCAGTTCATTGTATTTGCAGTATACATCCCTGCACAAGAACCACATGTAGGGCAAGCCTTTCCTTCTACCTCTGTAAGTTCATCTTCTGATATCTCTCCAGCCTGATATTTTCCCACATATTCGAAAACATCACTAAGAGCGATTTTTTTACCTTTGTGAACTCCGGCTAGCATAGGTCCACCACTTATAAAGATAGCCGGTATATTTAATCTTGCTGCAGCCATAAGCATTCCAGGAACTACCTTATCGCAGTTAGGTATAAAAACCAAAGCATCTAAGGCTGCTCCTCTTACTTGAACCTCTATAGTATCAGCGATTATATTTCTAGAAGGCAGTGAGTATCTCATTGCATCATTGTTCATGGCCAGTCCGTCACATACTGCAATTGTAGAGAATTCAAAAGGAACTCCCCCACCCATTCTTATTCCATTTTTTACTGAATCTATTATTGTTTTTAGATGTACATGCCCAGGTACAAGTTCATTGAAGGAACCTACAACCCCTATAAACGGAGCCTGTATCTCTTTTTCTGTAAGACCTAGAGCCTTTAAAAGACTTCTGTGTGGCGACCTCGCCACTCCTTTTTTTACTACGTCACTTTTCATACTTTCCCCTTCCCTTTATCGATATGAATTACCTATATTTTATGAAAGATTTTTCTATTTTTGCAGAAGAACCTCAATCTCTTCCATTATTTTTTCTACTATCTCTTTGGTTCCTACAAGTTTTTCAGTTCCACTATAGATATCACCGGTTCTGTAGCCTTTTTCAAGTACGACTTCCACGGCTTTTTCTATAATTTTTGCAGCTTCCTCCATATCGAAGGAATGTCTTAACATCATAGCACCAGATAATATTGTGGCCATAGGGTTAACCTTGTCCTGACCTGCTATATCAGGAGCTGAACCGTGGATAGGTTCAAAAAGTCCCACGCCCTTTCCAAGGCTTGCCGAAGGCAGCATCCCTATAGAACCAGAGATTACACTGGCTTCATCTGATAATATATCTCCAAACATATTGCTTGTAAGTATTACGTCAAACTGTCTAGGGTTAATTACAAGCTGCATAGCAGCATTGTCTACATATAGATGACTAAGTTCTACCTCAGGATATTTTTTGGCCACTTTTTCCACTGTTTCTCTCCACAGTTTTGAACTTTCTAATACATTTGCTTTATCTACACTTGTTACTCTTTTATCTCTTTTAGAGGCAGCTTGGAATGCAATCTCAGCAATTCTCTCCACTTCTTCCGCAGAATATGACATTACATCGTAAGCCTTGTCTCCCTCTCTGCCTTTTTCACCAAAGTAGATACCACCTATAAGCTCTCTGACTATTAGAATATCTAGATTTTCTCCGATAATGCTCTCTTTTAGTGGACTCTTATCTCTAAGAGAACTATGAATTTTTACAGGTCTTAAGTTTGCAAAAACTCCCAGTTCCTTACGAATCTCAAGAAGTCCTCTTTCAGGTCTTAGATTAGAAGCGACATCATCCCACTTAGGTCCCCCTACAGCTCCTAAAAATACTGCATCACTTTCTTTACATATCTTTTTTGTAGCCTCTGGAAAAGGATGCCCTGCTTCGTCAAGACCTGCTCCCCCTATAGCCCCTCTTGTAAACTGAAGATCTACACCGTAGGCCTTACCTACCCTCTCCATTATTTTTACAGCTCCTGAAGTTATCTCTTCCCCTATATAATCTCCAGGCAAAAGTGCTATCTTATACGTCTTAGTATCATTACATTTTGTTTTTTGCATACTTAAATATCCCCCCGGCTTTTACTATTTCATAGGCATCACCCATGGATTTCAAAGAGAACTCTTCTCCAGTTGTTAAGTTCTTTATTGTGCTCCTGTCACCATCTAGTTCTATCTCATCCCCAGTGGAGAATTTTTCAAATATTTTAGCTGCAGATTCATATGGTATTAAAAATGCACCATCTATGGAATTTCTATAAAAGATTCTAGCATAGCTTTCAGCTATTATAGCCTTGACTCCTGCTTTTTCAAGACACAGAGGTGCGTGTTCTCTAGAAGATCCACACCCGAAGTTTTTTCCTGCAACTATCACTGTGTACTCACTTGTAAACTCCCCCTCTTTTACAAAAGGGCTGACTTTTTTTATCTCAGTAGGAAGTCCTGAAAGTGCATACTTACCATAAAGTTTTGATTCCTCAGGATCATCTACTCTATACACAAGATATGAAGCCGGAATTATCTGATCTGTATCTATATCGTCTCCTAGTACATAAACTTTTCCTCTTATAATATCACTCATCTCTTACTCCCCCTCCATGAACTTTCTCGGATCTGTAATATAGCCTGTAACAGCAGATGCCGCTGCTGTATATGGTGATGCAAGATATACTTTTGATTCCATTGACCCCATTCTTCCATGGAAGTTTCTGTTCGTAGTAGAGATTACTACCTCATTTGCATGTGTTCTTCCAAAAGTATCTTCAGGTCCTCCAAGACATGCTCCACACGACGGTGGTCCTATTAGGCATCCTGCTTTTTCTAGTATTTCCATAAGTGTTTCGTCACCGATTTTTATCTCATTTAGATCCTTTTCTACCTTGGTAGTTGCAGGCACTATAAAGGTATCAACAACTGTTTTTCTTCCCTTTAATATTTCCGCAGCTGCATAAAAGTCAGTAGTTTTTCCACCTGTACAAGACCCTATATAAGATCTTGTTATTTTTACATCTTCCAAATTTTTAGCCTTTTCAACATTTGCAGGTGAATAAGGCTGAGCTACCACAGGTTCCATCTCCGCTGCATCATAGATATGCTCACTTTTATACTTGGCGTCTGCATCTGAGTGATATACTTCAAAAGGTGCATCTGTTCTAGCTCTTACATAATCTATCGTTGTCTGGTCAGGTTCGATTATACCGCATTTACCTCCGGCCTCTATAGCCATGTTGCAGATAGTCATTCTTTCATCCATATTTAAATCACTTATAGCTTCCCCGTCATACTGCATACAGCAGTAAGTTGCACCGTCAAATCCGATATCCCCTATAGTCTGAAGGACAATATCCTTTCCCATTACATATTTAGGAAATTTACCGTTAAAGGTAAATCTTATTGTTTCAGGAACCTTTACCCAAAGTCTTCCAGTTCCTAATATAAATCCAGCGTCTGTATTTCCTATCCCTGTGGCAAACTGTCCGAAAGCTCCTGCAGTACATGTGTGAGAATCTGTCCCGAACATTACTTTTCCTGGCATTGCATGTCCCTCTTCAGCAAAAGCTATATGGCATACACCTTTATAATCTGATGTAAAGGGCTCATAGTAATATTTTAGGTCCTGTTCTTTTGCAAACTCTTTTACTATTTCAAGATTTCTCATTGCATATTTATCTTTTGTAAAAATATAATGGTC